>JACMJD010000050.1 GCA_014380825.1 Phycisphaerae bacterium
CCACGCGACAGATACAGCAACAAGTACTCGCCGTCATCCGTCACCTGCGGCGACGCCGACAGCTCTTTGTCGCCCGGATCAAAGAGCATTTTGTCCTGCTCTTGATCCGTGCCGATCGTGTGCCAAAACAACTTGTTGAACCGCGCGCCGTCTTCCTTCGCAACTGTGCCGGGCGTCGGATATCGGTTGTACCAGAACCCGCTGTTGTCGCGCTTCCACGCGATGCTCGCGAACTTCGCGAACTTGATCACGTCCGGCCGATCGTTTCCCGTCGCGATCTCGCGAACGCGAATCTCTTTCTGATCGCTCCCGCCGCTGGAAACGCCGTACGCGAGCAGCGATCCGTCATCGGTGTATGTCGTGCCCGAGAGCGCGATCGTACCGTCCTTGCTGAATGAATTCGGATCGATCAACACGCGCGCTTCCTGGCCATCCGATGTCCTGGCGACGTACAGCACCGATTGATTTTGCAGACCTTCGTTCTCGGTGAAGAAGTATTGATCGCCTTCCTTGCGCGGCGGGGAGAAACGCGGGTAGTTGATCAGATCGGTCAAGCGCGCCTTGATCTGATCGCGCGTCGGACCGTCGACAAACGCGCGTACGAGCTTGTTCTGCGCATCGACAAACGCTTGCGTGTCCGGCGATTCCGCATCTTCCAGCCAGCGATACGGATCGGCGATCGCCGTGCCGTGATATTGATCGACGGTGTCGCCGGACTTCGCAGCCGGATAAGTCGGCCGCGTGCTGGGCGATGCCAGCTCGGGCTGTTGAAGCGTCCGACCGTTTACGCATCCGACGGTGAATCCGACCAACAGTGCGACAAGAAACTTCGATTGTTTCATAGATCAAGTGTTCCGACTAATTCTTCCCCGACCACTCACGATAGCGCTGCATTGCCATCTCAACCACCGGGCCGATGTTGGGCTGTTCGGGTTCGATGACGGCGTTCTTCATCAGACGTTCCTGGGCGCGCTGACGCAGCGTCATCAGTTGCTCGGCGGTCAGGTTCTCGCGAATCTTCGTCTGCACCGCTTCCTCGTCGAACGAGCGCACGCGGCCTTCCTTCTTCTGCTCCAGCTTGACGATGTAAAACGCTTCGCCCGATTCGACCATGTCGGAAACCTGTCCCGGCTGGAGCAACCAAACCGCATCGTCGACTTTCTGATTCGCATACGCACCGCGGTCGACCCACCCGCCACTGCCGCCCGACACGTCGCCCTTGTTCTTCGCGAGGAACGCATCGTCATTCATCGAGCCGGCGAGCGTTGCGAAGTCGTCGCCGCGCCCGATGCGCTGCTGAATATCTTTCGCCTTGACGAGTGCTTTGTCGCGTCCGCCGGTGCGCTTGAAATCGATCTTGATCACTCGAAACCGCGCCTGCGCCTGATCGGTGAAAAGATCTTTCTGATGACGCTGGTAATAGCGTCGAATATCGTCGGCGCTGATCTGCACGCGGGGAAATTCGTATTTCTGATAATAGACGCGCACGTAGTTGGCGCGGCTGTTTTCCTTCATCAGGTCATCGTCAAAATCACGGCCCTGCGCCGCGGCCGCCTGCTTGGCGAGCTGAAGCGATCCGCCGGATTTGCGGATCAGTTCCTGCCGATCCATCATCGTGATCGCCTCAGCCAACCGCTTGTCCTGTGCGTCGAGGCTGTGCTCGGCGATCGCGTATTCGAGTTCGTCCATGATCAGCTTGCGGAGCTGCTTCTGAATTTCCTCCGCTGCGGCGACGCGGAAACGCTGCTCGTTCAGCTCTCGCGCCTTGGCGACAAGAACCGGCGTGAGTGAATCAAGCACGCGCTCCGCCGGAATGGGCTTGCCGTTCACCTCAACGATGATTTTGCCAAGAATGAGATATCCACCCGTGCCCACGCCGGTTGTTCCGGGCTGAGACGCGGACGCCGCGGGCGATGGAATGGTCGCTGCAGATGTACCGAGCCCAGCGCGCTCGACGGCGGCGTCGCTCGGCGTGCGGACGGACTTCTTTACCGCTTCGGAAACTCCCGTAACCGGCTCCGCCTGCGGCGCGGTCGGGCGCCCATCGTTCGCGGGCTGGTCCGCGCGCGCGTTGTCATATACCAGCGGCCCGGGCCGATCCTGCACCGGCGCGCGTCGCACATCGGCAGGTGACGTATTTGTTGATTGTGAAACCAACGGCGCCGGGCCCGCCGGATCCGAACCGCATCCGGTAATAAATCCGGCCAGAAGTGTCGCCGCCAACCCCGCGATTACTCGATTCATTCCACGCTCCTTCAACTGGTTTGCCAAGGTAATCGCCACGATGCGGAGGAACAAGGAAGAGTGCTGACTATGTGATTACATGAAACGTGTTTCGGCTTCTCACGTAATCACGTAATCACGTAATCAAACCCTGAAGATCGCGCCCATGCGTCGGCCGAGCAATCGATTCGCCGAGAGGATCGTCAGCGTGAGCAAGATCATCGCCCAGACACCGAGCGCCGCGGCAATGTACGGCCCGTCAGCGAGTCGCCCGGACAGATCGTAGATCGCTTTGGTGATCGGCCAGAAACGCTGTTGCTGCGCGAGGATGAGCGAATCGCTGACTTCCAGCACCGCGAACGCGAACGCCAGCAGCGCGCCGGCGATCAGGTTGGCGCTGATTAGCGGGATGGTGATTCGTCGCAGCGTTCGCGCGCCTGATGCGCCAAGATTTTTCGCCGCCAGCTCGAGATCGACGGGCGTTTGTTCCAATCCTGCGGCGGCGCTGCG
>JACMJD010000581.1 GCA_014380825.1 Phycisphaerae bacterium
CGCTTTGCTTGCCGACATGATGGGCCGGCATCGGCGGATCAGTGAAGAGCTGCTTTATCTGGCGCGACGGAGAATCTACTCCAGCCGCCGCACCCAGCGCGCGGTGCTGGCGGTCGAAGAACATCCGCACGACACGATGGCCCCGACGCTGCACGATTCGTGGACAGTGCCGAGCATCCCGGTGATGAAATCGATCCCCGCGAATAAACTCGAAGCGCCCGAGCCGGAGCCCGAGGAAACCGCTCCGCCGCTTGCGGCGTCGCAAATCAGATAGCTCACACTTCCCAGATTCCGCGCTTCTCGATCTGCGACGCCGCAAGCAGCAAATCAAGGCGCGTCCGATCTCTTGCTCAACAGCGCCCAACCCGCAAGCGCCATCACAATCTCGACCAGCGTCTGCACGACCCGCATCGTGATCACCGCAACAGCCGCCGGCGTGCTGATGATCTGGACCAGCGTGATCTGAAAGATCGCCTCGCGAATCCCCAATCCCGCCGGCGCGAACGGCGTGAGATAACTGGCCGTGTACGCGAGCGCGGCGATGGCGATGAACAGCGGGATGTGTTTCACCTCGACAAACGTGATCGATCGCGCGATTAACCACAGTGCGATTCCAGCCAGAATCCATTGCGCGAACCCCAGCAGCACCGGCCCGATGTAATTATGCCACGGCGGCAACCGCGTCAGCGGCGCTCGGCTGAACTTGCGAAGTGCGAAGTTCAGCAATCGCCCGTACACGCGCGGATGCAGGCAGATGATTCCGGCCATCACCAGCAATCCGCACCAAAGCCACCCGGTCGGCAAGAGCCTTCGCACCGGGTCCCACAACAACAGCGGCGACCCGGCGATCAATCCGGTAAGCACCGCCAACCCATCCATCACCAACACGACGGCCAGCGCGATCGGTCCCGGCGTTTTGAATCGGCGCAGCAATGCCACCGCGCCCGCCAGCGACGCGACCTGGCCGGGGATGTATTTCCCGATCTGTGGAATCCACCCGACGACAGCGGCGTCGCGCCAGCTTAGTTGGACGTCGTAACCGGCGAGCAGGATGCGAAACGAAATCGTGCGAGCCGCGTAAACGATCGTCAGCGCGATCGCAGCGCCGAGAAGCGGCATCGGGTGGAAATGAATCGTGCTCCAATCAAGCTTCGCGATCTGTCGCCAAAGCGCGCGACCGACAAAGACGATCAGCACAATAAAGAGCGCCCATTTCAGCAAGCTCATCCACACCCGGCGCGAGGACGTCGCGCGCACATCCGCCGGCGTGCAGGCTTCAGCCTGCACGTTCGAAACCGTCACACCCGAATCTGTTCTCGACTCCAGAGAAATGCCTCACACCCTCTCTCGCACCAAAACGCTCCGCACCTTCTCCATCACCTGCTCGACCGTCACTTCCGTGATGCACATCGGCCGACCATTCATCCCGCAACACATCTTCGGCTTCGTCGCCTGCCACGGATACAAAAAGCAAGGCGAGCAAGCCTTCTGGGGCTTCACCACCAG
>JACMJD010000582.1 GCA_014380825.1 Phycisphaerae bacterium
GAATTCGCGGACGATGTGCGGCAATCGCGCGGTGAATTTGAACAGGAACGCCCAGGTGATTTCCTGATCCGCAATCTTCGAAACGTCCGACCATGCCCACACGATTGCCAGCCCCGCGAGCAAAAGCGACAACACGTACGGCGACCAGCGGAATTTCAGTTTGGAAATCTGCTGCTGGAGGCGCTCGGTTTCCGTGCCGGGGAATTGCAGCCGCAACCATTCGGCAAAATGCCACAGATGCGTCTGCTCACCGATCACGAAATCGCGGAACAATTTCGACAGGACGATCAGCGGAATCATCCCGCCGCTGATCAATCCGAAGGCGAGCGTCTTGATCGGGCCAAAGCTGAGACGCGGATTCATCTTTCGCGTCAGCGCGCCGACGACGGCCGTCGACAACGAATCCGGCGCGTGCGCGGGCTCGACCAATTTGATGTTCGCGTTGTTGTTGGTCACCGCAAATCCACCCTGCTCAGCACGGCGATTACCACATGGCCGCCCTGCGCACGGGCACGCGTTGGACGGCGGGCAGCGCGTTGCCGCAACGTCGGCAGAACTGCGCGATAGCCGGATTCGCGTGGCGGCAGCGATCGTTCGTGCAGCGGATCGTCGCCTGCGACGGTTTCGGCGCCGGCGGCAACGACGCGGGCGACACCGCGGCCGTAATTCCGCGCAGCATGAATCGCACCAGCGAGATGATCACCCATCCGCCGAAGAGCAGAGCCGTGATGACGATCACGGCGAAGAAGATGAAAACTGTGAAGATGCCTTCCATGGAGAATTAGTGGTCAGTGGTCAGTGGTTAGAGCCTGTCATCCAGAGCGGTACTCCGAAAGATCCTGCTTCACCCGTCAGGCCAGATGCTTCGCGGAGTACGACTCGACTGAGCTCGTCGAAGTCCGCTCTGCATGACAAGCTTTATCTTATTCGTTGGCGCCTCCGAGCTATTTCAATTTCACAGTTCATGCCGTCGTCAGTTCCGGCGTCTTCAATGTTTCGCCGCAGAAGATGCAAAACCGATCCGACGAATCCGGATACGCGCCGCAGCGTTGGCAACGCAGCACAACCGGGACCAGTTGCACGCCGCAGTGCATGCAGAATTGGTCGGTGGCGTCGATCGAGCGGTGGCATTGTGGGCACGATCGTCCGCCTGCGCCCGTGTGAATCGTTCTCGCGCCCGGCAACGGTGGCGGCGATGACTTGCCAAGTGCGTCCAGAAATTCCTTCGCCGATCCGAAACGCTTTTCGAGCCGTGAGTACGATCGTTTGAACGCCTCATCGAGATACTTCGGAACGGTTTTATTCAGATCGCTCGGCAGATCGGTGCCCGCCGGGCGTTCGCCGGTGAGCAGCTCGTACAGGACGACGCCGCAGGCGTAGAGGTCGGATCGCGCATCGACGTCACCGCCACTGCGCTGTTCGGGCGACATGTAATCAAGCGTGCCGGCGATGTCCTTGGCGTTCGGGTCGTTCATCGACATCGAATACTGGATCGATCCGGTGGCCGCGGTGCTCGCGGCTTTGCCGAGGCCGAAGTCTGTCACCTTCACCACGCCATCGGTGGCGAAACCTTCGCTGAACGCGCGCTCGTGGACGAGGATATTCTCCGGCTTGATGTCGCGATGGATCAACCCGCGCTCGTGCGCGTGAGAGAGGCCCTGCAATACTTGCCGCATGATCGCCACGGCGTCGGGAATCGATACGGCCTTCTTGCTGATCAACGGCCGCAGGCTCGAGCCCGGCACGTATTCCATCGTTAGGTAAGGCGGATCGGCATACGGATCAAACCCAATCGCGCGCACGACGTTCGGATGCATCAACCC
>JACMJD010000583.1 GCA_014380825.1 Phycisphaerae bacterium
GGCGCCGACAAAATTCCGACACGAGATGAAGGACGATGTGCTCGTCGTCAGCACGGGTGAGAAGCTGTTTTCGCTGCTAGTGCCGCGGAATCAGTACGTCAGCGTCGAAGCGCCTGCCGAGCGTGGCAGCACGCTGGCTGGTGGCGTGGGCGATCTGCTGCGGGAGCAGAATCCGTCGCTGGCCCTGGTGCTGTCGAAGGATGCCGGCACGGAATTGGTCGAGCATACGTCCGCGGTTGAGAAGGCGGTCGATGTGACGATCGACGGTAAGGCCTTCGCGGCGTTGAAGCTCGCGCAGAAAGATCGCGACGTGCTCATGCTGATCGATCCAGAAACCGGATTGCTCCGGCAGATGCAGGTCGATCTGAAAAAGCTGTTCAGCGAGCAGGGCGTGCCGCAAGTGAACAAGGCGCTGATCACGATCAATTACGACAAAACTACGGCCGGCGCCGCGCTGGACGCCGCGCGGTTCGCGTTCGCGCCGCCGCCCGGCGCGACGCTCATCAAGACCGAAATGGCGTTCATGGGCGATCAGCAAAGCGGTCCCGGAACCGGCGATCCATCTGGCGACCCGGCGCAGAAGCTCGTCGGTCAACCGGCGCCGCCGTTCAAGATTGAAGGGATGGAAGGGAACACGATTTCGCCGCTGGATGATTTCAAAGGCAAAGTGATCGTGCTCGATTTCTGGGCCACGTGGTGTCCGCCTTGCCGGGAGGGGCTGCCGCATCTGGATCAACTCTACCAAGCTCAGCGCGAGCAGGGCGTTGCAGTGTTTGCGGTGAACCAGCGCGAAGGAAAAGAGAAGGCACAGGGCTTCGTGACGCAGCAGAACTTGTCGATCCCGGTTCTGCTCGACTCGAACGGCGAAGTGGGTGCGCAGTATCTGGTGACGGGAATCCCGCAAACGGTCGTGATTGGGAAGGATGGCAACGTCGCCAACGTTTTCGTCGGCTTCGGCGAAGGCAGCGCCGAGAAGCTTGCCCAAGCTGTGGAAGCCGCCAAAGCCAAGTAGGCTGCCACAGTCGCGCCACGTTGCGCCACGGCATTATTGGTCGAGTGACCAGTTCACAGTGCGGAATGTCCGTTTCACCAAGCAGGTTCCAAAAAGCGGGGGCTCCCTTTCGTCGATAAAAACCAGGTAGCCGTTGTCGTCTCCGCCGCAGAAGCGCCCATGGTGGCCGCTCTGCGCCGAAGCGATCTCGGCGTGTCTGCGGCTGGTGTCCATTTCATGAACGAAGAACTCGTCCAACGAATTCGTCAGTGTCCGACGCTTCCGTCGCTGCCGTCCATCGCCGTGCAGGTGTTGGATTTGGCGCAGCGCGCAAACGTCGACATCGCCGAGATCGCGCGGATCATCTCCAAGGATCCGGCCTTGTCCGGAAAAATCCTGCGCACGGTCAACAGCAGTTTCTACGGACGAAGTCAGCACGTCAGCACGATCAGCCACGCGCTGGTCATTCTCGGACTGCAAAGCGTGAAAACGCTGGTGCTCGGGTTCTCGCTGGTGTCGAACCTCTCGAAGAACAAGAGCAAGGGCTTCAAGCACATCGCCTATTGGAAGCGCAGCATCTTCGCCGCCACCGCGGCGCGGACGATCGCGAACAAGATCAACCTCGTGCAGCAGGAAGAGGCGTTTCTCGCGGCGCTGCTGATGGACATCGGCATGCTGGTGCTCGACCAGGTATGTGGCGAGCAGTACGGCGAGATCCACGCCAAAAGCAAATCGCACGATGACCTTGCGCGCCTCGAGCTGGAAACACTGGGCATGACGCACGCGCAGGTGGGCGGCATGATCGCCGAACAGTGGAAGCTTCCGCCGCTGCTTACCGTGCCGGTGTTGCATCACCATGATTCGGCATCGGTGACCGATGCTTCGCTGCGCAAGCTGGCGGATCTGGTTTACATCAGCGGGCGCTGCGCGGACGTGTTCGTCGATGACGAAGCCGCCCCCGCAATCGCCGACGTGCGCAACTTCTGTTTTTCGCGATACAAACTCAACGGGCCCGACACCGACGCGCTGCTGGCGGAGATTGGCACGCGGACGAAGGAAGTCGCGTCGCTGTTCGAGATCAACATCGGCTCGTCAACCGAATACGACGCGATCCTGAAGAAGGCGAACGAGGCGCTGGTCGACATCACGCTGCAAAGTCAGATCCAGGCGACCGTGCTTCAAGAGCAGAACAACGAGCTCAAACAGCAGGCGCTGACGGATGCGCTGACGGGCCTGGCGAATCGTGCGCACTTCGATCAGTTCATCGCCGAAGCGTTCGCCAACGCGCGGACTAAGAAGCAGCCGCTTGCGATCCTGATGCTCGACGTCGACAAGTTCAAAAAGATCAACGACACACATGGACATCCGGGCGGCGACCAGGTGCTGCGGGTCTTGGGCCGCTTGATGAAGGCGGTTGCGCGTCCGCAGGATCTGGCGGCGCGATATGGGGGCGAAGAGATGGTGTTGGTGCTGCCGGCCACCGCCCGCGCGACAGCGGCGACGATCGCCGAATCCGTCCGCCGGGCGATCTGTGCCAAGCCGGTTCCGCACGACAAGAAGCACATTCCAGTCTCGGCGAGCATCGGCGTATCGGTGTACGAACCCGGCAGCCCGTTGCAGACCGCCGCGCAGTTGCTGAAGGCGGCCGACCTGGCGCTGTACAACGCCAAGAACAGCGGCCGGAACTGCGTCCGGGTCTTCACGCTCAAGGCCCCGAGTGCGAACGCCCCGACTGCCGCGCAACCTGTGGCAGCGGTTGCTCATCCACCTTCAGTTGCACCAGCGCCAGTGGCAAAGCCGGCCAGCGAAGCTGCCTGACGTGCCGTTGAAACTCAGTCTCAACGGAGTATACTGTTCCTCGCAAGGAGCAGCTTGATGTCCGATCCATCGAAATCTGCCGCTAAACCGTGTTTTCTCAGTGAGCTAGGCATCGGCTGCCGCGGTTGCGTGGTCTCTGTTGGCGGCGATCCGGAAGTTAAACGCCGCCTTCTGGAGATGGGATTCTGCAACGGCGCGTGCGTCGAAGTGGTTCGTCGGGCACCGCTTCGTGATCCGACCGAGTTCCGCCTCCGCGGCTACTTCCTTTCCCTCCGCGACGAGCAGGCCAGGCACGTCGTCGTCCTTCCACAATTTTGAGATCCGTCCATGCTGACCATCGCGCTGGCCGGCAATCCAAACAGCGGGAAGACGACGATCTTCAACGCCTTGACCGGCCTGCGCCAAAAGGTCGCGAACTATCCCGGCGTGACGGTCGATAAGAAGACCGGCCGGATGAAGCTGCTGGATGGTTCTGAAGCGGCGGTCATCGATCTGCCTGGAACGTATTCGCTGATCAGCCGATCGATCGACGAGCACATCGCCAGCGAAGTCATTCGCGGCTTGCGACCGGACACCACGACGCCGGACGTTGTCGTGGTGGTCGTTGACGCGAGCAACCTCCAGCGCAACCTGTATCTCGTCAGCCAGCTCATCGAAGTCGGTCGGCCGCTCGTGATCGCGCTGAACATGATGGACGTGGCAGAGCGACGCGGCATCGCGTTGAATCCGGCCAAGCTCCAGGAAATGGTCGGCGCGCCGGTGATTCCGATCGTCGGACACAAGAGGAAGGGAATCGAAGAACTGAAAATCGCGATCTCAAACGCGCGCGTCGCGCCGCTTCCGGATTTCGCGCTGCCCGAAGCGATGAAGGCAGAATTGCTGACGGTCGGCGGCGGGCTGGCGATTCTGGACAGCCGCGAAGAATCAAAGCACGTCGATCCTGCCAACGTGGTGCCGGCCTGGATTTGTGCCGGCGACAATGATCGCCGAATCGACCGCTACACCGCGCTGGCCGAACGATTGCTGATCGGCGACCGATCGGCGGATGTCGCGCCGATTGCGAATCAGGAACCCGTCGCATCGCTGCTGAAGCACGCGACGTCGCGCTTGGCGCAGCTCGGCATTGACCCGATGCAGGCCGACGTCGAGGCTCATTATCAGTGGATCGACGAAGTCGCGCGCGAGAGCACCCGTGGCGTGGGCGTCTCGCCCGCGCGCCCGCCGCTCGAGCGGCAAGAGCACGGGCGAGACGCCCATGCCACGATAGAATATGAATCGTCCCAGCGTCATCTCACCGACAAAGTCGACGCCATCCTCATCCACAAAGTCTGGGGCCTGCTGATCTTCGCCGTCATCATGGCGGCGGTGTTCGTCTCCCTGTTCTTCATCGCCGATCCGCTGATGGGCTGGACCGAGAGCGGCGTGAAGTGGCTCGGCGCGAGCGTTGCGAACATTCTTCCGGATGGCCCGATCCACGACCTCTGGACCGACGGCATCGTCGCCGGCGTGGGGGCGGTCGTCGTGTTCGTCCCGCAGATCGCGCTGCTGTTCATGTTCCTGGCGATCATGGAAGACAGCGGCTACCTCGCCCGCGCCGCCTTCCTGATGGACCGCCTGCTGTCGAAAGTTGGA
>JACMJD010000584.1 GCA_014380825.1 Phycisphaerae bacterium
GCGTTGGTTGCCCCGCGGGCGGCACGTCCGATATCATCGCCGCCATGAAACGACGCATTTCTGCATTCGCAATTCCGATCTTGGTGCTGGGTACGTTCGCCTGGGTATACGCCCAGACCGCGCCGGCAACCGCTCCCGCTGACGCTGCCGGCGGTGAGAAGGTGGTCACCAAGTCCGGCCTGACGATGATCACGCTCCAGAAGGGTGCAGGAGCGCAAACGGGTGACACCGTGATTCTCCTCTACACCGGCAAGCTCACCGACGGCACGGTGTTCGACGCATCGAGCTTGCACAACAATGAGCCGATCAAAGTCACGCTTGGAATGACTCCGCCGCAGGTGATCAAAGGTTGGGAAGAAGGCCTGCTGGGCGTTCAACCGGGCGCGAAGCTGAAGCTGATCGTTCCGCCGGATCTCGGGTATGCCGCCGCTGGGCGCGGCGGGGTGATCCCACCGAACGCGACGCGGGAGTTTGATATCGAAGTCGTCGGGCTACTGAAACAGGCGCATACCCATTAGCTGTGTCGCTCGGTGCGCTCGCACAACGAGTCGCGCGCGAAGCAGAGGTCTTCGACGATCCGTCCGCCGATCAGATGTTCCTGGATGATCCGCTCGGCGTTTTCGGGCGTGACTTGTCGATACCACGCGCCTTCCGGATACACCACGCAGACCGGGCCGTCGATGCAGATGCGCAGGCAATCGCATTTGGTTCGATAGATCGGTCCCGCGGGCCCGGCAAGATTCAGTTCCTTGAGCCGTCGCTTGAGATATTGCCAAGTCTCCTGGCCCGCATCCGGCGCGACGCAATCGGGGCCGAGGCAGATGAGCAGATGCCGCGTGAGCTTGCCGATACCAAACTGCTCGGCCATCTGCCGCGCGGGAATGTGATCGGGATTGGCCACGGGTGGCGATTATAGGGTGAAGAATGAATCGGGCGCAACCGACGAGTGTTGGTGGCGTCTCTAACGTGGCATGGGCGTCTCGCCCATGCATTCGCTGCTCGATCGGCGATCCGCACGGGCGAGACGCCCATGCCACGAAATGCATGCATCAATCCATTCGACAATCTCCGCCAGCACCCGCGAAACTCTCCCGCCGCGCATTTTTTCGGCGCGCGGCCACATTCGCTGTGCTGCCGATCGCGCTCACGGGTTACGCCAGTCAGATCGAGCCGTTCTGGCTCGACATGCACGAGAAGTCGATCACGATTCCCGGCTTGCCCAGTGAATTCGACGGCACGCGCATCGCGCATCTAACCGATCTGCACATCGATCACCGCATTCCGATGAGCTATCTCCGCCGCGTTGTCGAGCATGTGAACGCGGCCAAGCCGGATGTGGTTTGCGTGACGGGCGACGTGGTGAACCACGACATCGAATGGATCGACCAATCGGCCGAGCTCTTGTCGAAGATCGACGCGCCGGTGCTGGTGAGTTTTGGGAATCACGATTACGCCCCGCGCACCGCTCGGCCGGGGCCGCTCACGATCATCGCCACGCCGCTGCAAATCGCGCTCGAAGCGGCCGGCTGCGTCGTGCTGCGCAACGCGACGGCGGCGATCGAGAAGAACGGGCAGAAGCTATGGTTCGTCGGCATCGATGATCTGTGGAGCGATAGCTTCTCGCCCGTCGACGCATTCGCCGGCGTCGAACGCGGCGGTGTGTCGATCTGCATGTCGCACAACCCCGACAGCGCCCCGCACATCATCCCGTTCGGCGCCAAGTTGATCCTCTCCGGCCACACGCACGGCGGGCAGCTTCGGCTGCCGCTGATTGGCGCACCAATCCTGCCGATCGTTGATCGGCAGTTCGATCAGGGTTTGTTTCCGCTGGATAACGGCTGCCAGCTTTACGTCAGCCGCGGGGTGGGATTTTTGCTGCGCGCCCGCTTTTGCTGTCGGCCGGAGTTGCCGATTTTCAATCTTCGATGTGCGTAAGTCTGCTGCGGCGCGATCCGGGCCGGCGCGGAGTACCGCTCTAGCCTGGCGTGAGGGCGCCCGTTTGTTTTGTGTCCCTTGGTTAGCTTACGTTCCGCTTTCGCACCACGTGTGCCACATCTGACGGAACGCGGCTTCCAGATGGCGGACATATCTCGGGCCGTCGAGCAGCGGTGACGCGGTCAATCGTTCGCGCATCGTGCGTCGCATCGCGCGGAGGCGATCGCGATCGTTCGCCAGATCGATTGCCACTTGCACGTATTGGTCCTCGGTCGGCGCGCACAGTTCAGGCAATCCGATTGCGGTGAGCATCGACAGGCCCATTCGCGCCGCATGCGTTCGGCCTTCGACGGAGATGACGGGTGCGCCCATCCAAAGAGAATGGCAAGTCGTCGTGCCGCCGTTGAACGGGTACGGATCAAGCGTGATGTCGGAGCGTTCGATCAACTGGAGATATTTCTCCATGTCCGTCCACGTGCGCAGTTCGACGCGATCGGCGGACACGCCTTCGGACTCGAACAGCGCATGCACTTTCTCTTTCGTGTGCTCGCTGCTCATCGCCGTTGTCTGAATGATCAGCCGGGATCCCGGCACGCCGCGCAGCATGTGAGCCCAGCGCCGCTGCACATCGGGCGATACTTTTGTGAAGTTGTTGATCGACAGAAAGGTGACGTGCCCGTTGTCATCCGCCGGCAAGCTGCCGATGTCCGGCGTACGATCCGGCGGCCGATAGCACCAGAAGATGTCCGGCAGGCGAACCAACTTCTCGGTGTTGAACGGATCGCTCACGCCCGGCGGATCGCAGCGCGCGTCGGTGATGCGATAATCCATCGCGCTCAAACCGGTCGTCGACGGGAAACCGATCATGTTCAACTGAACCGGCCCGGGCTTTCGCGCGAACACGGTCAGCGAGTTGTTCGCGGTATGACCGGCCAGGTCGACCAGGATGTCAATCTTGTCTTCGCGAATCATGTCCGCGACCGCATCCGGCGTACGCGACGCGGTTTCACGCCATTTGTCGATCTGGGCGCGCAATCGCCAGGTGTTCAGGTCCGGCGAGATCAGATGCGCGTAGCCGAAAAGCTCGTATTCATCTCGCGAAAAGTTCTCGAGGATCGGTTCAAAGAAGTAGCTGACCGAATGCCCGCGAAAATCCGGCGACATGTATCCGATGCGCAGCTTCCGATCCTTCGCGCGATCATTATCGTGCAGCCGCCAGTTCGCGACGTGCGGCTTTTCGTGCAGGGTCGCCCAACTGCGATGCGCGTCGAGCAGATCCTGCGGCGAATATCCGGGATGATAATTGATCGCCATCAGCACGTTGCTGTGCGTGACGGGATCGGGGTTCAGCTCGATGGAGCGGCGAAGCGCCTTCATCGCTTCATCGATGTCGCCGCGTTCGAGCAGTGCGTATCCGATCGCGGTGAGCGCGGCGCCGCTGTCGGGATCGAGCCGCAGCGCCTCGCGAAATGCTTCGATCCCTTCGTCGAGTCGAAACAGGTCGCGCAAAATCGCGCCGCGGATGAAATGCTCCTTGGCCAGCTTGGGTCGAAGGGCAAGCGCTTTATCGATCTCCACCAGCGCTTCAGCCTTGCGGTGTGTTTCAGTTAGCGCCGACGCGAGGTTGCTGTGCGCCTCGACGAAGTCCGGTCGGAGCTCGATCGCCTGCTCGAAGAACGAAACCGACTCGGTTTGCTTGCCGAGGTTGCGCAGGGCGGCGCCGAGATTATTGTGTGCTTCGGCGTGCTTGGGATCGAGGTCGATCGCGGTCTGAAAACACTCGGCCGCTTGTTCGCTTTGGCCCATCTGCGCCAGCACCGTGCCGAGATTGTTATGCAGATCCACGGCGGCCGGACGCAGGCGGATGGCGGCGCGAAACTGTTCAGCGCCCGATTTAAGCTGCCCCATCCAGCACAAGCACATGGCCAGGTTGTGAATCGCTTCAACGAAATCCGGGCGCTTCTCGAGCGCCTGGCGAAAGATGGCGATTGCCTCCGCACCGCGGTTCTGTCCGCGTACGGCGTTGCCCAGATTGTTGAGCGGTTCGGGTGCTTCCGGGTTGAGCGCGATTGCAGCCTGGCAGGCGCCTTCAGCGTCCTTGTATCGGCCCAGCTCGTTCAGGACGTTGGCCAGGTTGTTCCACGCTTCGAAGTATCGCGGATCCAGTTCGGTGGCGCGAGTGTACTCAATCGCTGCTTCATCCCGCCGGCCCAGCGCGCGGAGCGCTTCGGCCATGTTGTAGTGGAAGACGGGAATGTCTGGCCGTTTCTGGATTGCCCGCGCGATCAGTTGGACAGCCATGTCCGGCTTGTGGCCTTGGTGCGCGAGCACGCCCAGCAGATGAATCGCGTCGACGTTGCCGGGGTCTTGACGGAGGATCTCGACGTACAGCGCTTCGGCCCGCGCGAAGTGGCCAGCCAGGTGCTGTTCCAGCGCGATCTCGACCGCTTTTTCCATCGGGATTTCATTCATATTCGGGGAGTGTAGGCGATAAGAATGTGGTGGCAAACGAAGCGGAGCCGGTCGAAAGTCGACCGGCCCCGCGTGAATTCCAAATGGATGAAAAGCGATCGATTACATGGTGCGACGCCGACGCATCGCGGCAACCGCTGCGACCGCCATCGCGCCCATCGCTGCTGGTTCCGGCACGACGCCGCCGGGGGTGCCTGACAAGACGAAGTTGTCAACGCGATCCGTACCCGCCGCCGCGCTGCTGGCGGATTCGGCGTTGACGAGCCGGAAAGATGCCAGCGGGTTATTTTCCAAAGCATCGATCGCAGACAAGTTGAACAGGTAGTTGAACTGCGAGAAGCTGTTGGACGAGTTGAACGAGCTGATGGTCTGCGTGCCGGTGGCGGTGCCGGTGGCGAGCTGCGTGAAGCTCGTGATCACTGAGTAGTTGGTGAAGCTCGAATAGCTCGTACCATTCGTGCTGTATTGCAGTGTGAAGTTCTTGGGGCCAGTGCTGCTGGAGAATTGATCGAACGAGACGATCAGGTCAGTGAACGTCGTCGTCGGAACGCTGAACTGATAGTAGTCGCCCGGCGCCCAGTTATTGCTGGAGAACGATCGCGGGCTGCCGTTGCCGGCGGGCGAGCTGTATACGGTGTTCGAGGCTGCGTGCGATCCGAACGCCGAGCCGACACCTGATTCCGCCAGCAGCGGCCCGATCGCTGGAGCGGTGACGTTGGTGGTCGCCAAGCCAGCGGCACTGGTTTCAAACGTAAACGCCGCGATGGTTGCAGCACCCGCATTTTGAATCATGCCCGCAAAAGCTGCGGACGCGAGCGTGGCACCGAACACGTAACGTGATTGTTGCTTCATTTGCATTTTCTCCTGGACCTGTAGATCAGCACATCATTTCGAGTTGTATTCGCGGTCATTGTAAACGACGGCGGCAAGAATCCCAAGCGAATTTATGCACAAATCGCACCATTAATGAATAACTAACGTGAGGTTTGCCAATGCGGCTAAGTTGTTCCCGGTTCACAATTTATCGGACGATAATGTGACACCGGCGGTCGCCGGAGGCCGATTATCCTGATGACTTGGTGGCGGGCGACGCCTGCACCTTGATCGTCTCAACGTATCTCCACCAATCCCCCAGCTTGGCGCCCTCGAGCCCCGGCAGGGCGGTGCCGGCGTTAAACCATGCGTCGCCTCGCTGGAAAACCACCGTGCGCAGCAGATGTATCTTCGGCGTCTGAAGGCTCACCCATGCGGGCTGGCCTTGAAATGTGCCTTCGGAGAATCCGATCGACTTGAGGTTCTCGAAGTCCGGCGTCCCTCCATACCGCTTGACCCAGATCGACGGCTGCTGGCCGATCCAGCTCTTGGGAAAGAGCAGAATCGCATCGCGAAAACCGGTCGAGTCACTTCTATCGACGATCGTCGCCTCCCAATCACTCGGGCGAATCAAGGAATACCCTGCCTTCGGATGCGCGACGCGATACTTTTCCTCCGGGCCCGTGAAGATCAGCGTACGAATGGCGACGATGAGGATGACGACCACCGCGACGATGGTTGCGATGCGCAAGATCACACCGCGATAGCGCGAAAAGGCACTGTCGTGCTTCGCACGACGTGCGTTCGGGGAGGTTCCAATCTCAGTTCGGTGCATGCGCAGAATCATATCCCAACTTGCGAACGCGGCTAAATGGACTCTGTTGTCATCTTGAATCTGCTGGATGGTTCTGATCGGCGCTGTCGCGCTGCGCCAGTTGTTCACTGCGCCACAGGATCTTCGGCACCAGCGGAAGTCGATCGAGGTGAAGCTCATCGACAAACCCGCTGCGCTCGACTTGCTCGCCCGCATGGCGGATGGTCGCGAACTTTCTCGGGGCGACGATGTCGAGGCACTGGATCACATCGATGAACAGTTTCGCGCCGCGCGCATCGCGCGCGGGCAGATCGAGGAACGCATTGCTCGGCGCCACGGTGCCGAAAACGATCGGCTCGAAGCCTTCGCGCTCCAGCCGCCGGACGACGATCGGCTCGGGCCGCGTGTTGTGGATCCTCATCCGCAGTCCGTCGATCCGCACGTTCAATCCTTGTTGCGACGTAATCGGCGGCGACAGCATGATCGGCGTGCCCCCCGGCGGCGGCGGCGGGGGAATCGGCGGCAACGCTTCGCCGCGATCGATGTCGGGCAATTCCAGGATGATCTCCTGAATCTTTGGATGTTCGAGATTGAAGATCGCGATGAAGTTCTGCGTGTAGTCGGCCAGGTAACCCGTGTACTGCACGGTCGCGTTGTTCGGGTTCATCGGATCGGCCACATCCAGAATGACCGGCTGGCCGATGTATTGCTCAAGCAGCGGCTCGTAGGAGTTGGCGAGTTTTCCGAGCAGCGTCTGGCCGATGTTCGTGACCGAGCCCGCCTGCGCGCCGATCACGGCGCTGGTCGGATTCATCCGCTGGTATTGGCCGACCACCGCGCCGATCGCGTTGTTGAACGCATCGCGCAGCGTGTTGATGAAATTCCGCACGCCACGCCAGGCACGCTTCAGCGGACCCGGGTTGAACGTGCGATGCGCCTGCATCCGGCGAGCACGCTGGGCGCGTTCATCCAGCTCCCCGTGATATCGCAACACGCTCAGGACCTGCTGTTCCAGCTCTTGCTGATAGATCAAATAGCTTGTCTTTTTTCGGCCTAATGCGTCGATATAGGGGCTGTCGTAAACGATCTCGATCCCGCTCGAGAACACGCGCAGCTTGCCCCAACTGGTTTGGCCGCGCGTGCGCTCGAGCGTGACGTGATCGCCGTGAAAGAACTTCAGGCATTTGTCGCGCGACCACTTGGTGACGACCGTCGTCACGATCGCGGTCAGGAAGATGAAGACCAGCGTGACGTATAGGATCGTCGATGGATCCGGTGACGCGGGCGGGGCCGGCTGAGCAACGAAGAGGAATGCGGGATTCATGAAGTCGCTGGTTGTAGGGGTTGCAGGGATGTGAGTCACGAGCCCATGACGGATTCTCGGACGCAAACCGGATTTTTTACTGGGTTTCGATGGCAGACGAAGTAAACATTAACAAAATGTCAGAAACGCCCGTTGCCAGTATCCCTCACGTCAGAGATGGTCGCGTCGTCGTCGCCGAAACGTCTCGGCCAGCGTTCGATTCCAAGGAGCCACTCCGTATGACGATCGGCGGGGACATGCGCGCCGCTCGTGGCGCGTTCACAGATCAACCACTCGGCACGCGCCTGTTCCTGCGCGGCCGCGACATTCTCTGCCCGATGACCGCCGTCGCCAGCGAAGTGCCGATGACCGGCCGAATCCTCGACATCGGTTGCGGCCACGGTTTGTTCCCCGCGCTGCTCGCCAGCGGTTCATCGCAGCGCACGATCGTGGGCTGCGACCCCAGCGAAGGCAAGATCGCCGTCGCGCGCGGCAGCACGAAAACGTTCCCGAACATCTCCTACATCCAAGGCTCCGTGCTCGACCTGAACGATGGCCCGTACAATGCGATCACGATTCTCGATGTGCTTTATCTACTTCCCGATGACCTGAAGCGAAAGATCCTCGCGCAAGCGCGCAAGCTCATCAAAGATGACGGAGTGTTTCTGCTGAAGACCAACGACACCCACCCGCGCTGGAAATTCGCGGTGGTGCGCTTGGAAGAATGGCTGATGGTCAAACTCCTCCGCTACACCTTCGGCGGCGAGCTGCATTTCCGAAGCAGCGAGCAATATCTACAGATGCTGGATGAAGCCGGCTTCACCGCCGAAGTGCGCAAAATTGAAGGCTGGCGCCCGGTGCCGCATCGGCTGTTCGTCTGTCGGCCGAAGTGAGCGAGCCGGACCGGGTTTGTTCTGGCTGATTACTTTTCCACCCGTAAACGGAGCGATTGTCGGAGCGACTCCTCCAGTCGCTCTTCTTCCGCTGTCCGGCGAACTCCCGCCGCTCCATGCGTTCCGTCCAATGCGAGCTGACCGCCTTTCTGAAACACCGGCCTCGTGATCTCGTCGTAGGCTTTGTGCCACCACCCTTTAGCCTCGTCAAGTTCTCCCATCTGCTCCAGAAGCCAGCCGTACTCCGCCCACGCGAACGGATCAGGCTGCTCCGGTCCCGCCTGCTTTACCAACCACTTTGGCCGCGGATCAATGCGTATCCTCTTCCACTCAGCGGCGACATCTCGGACGGACTGGAAAAGTTCGTACCAAGGCAAAGCAAAACGCTTGAGTTCATCGATCAGCTTCGGGACAGACATTTTGAGTTGAGCGAACGTATGGCACCCGTAGGCACGATTTGAGTCGGGTGGATCGGAATGCTTGCCCAAGCGATGACTAATGATGGCTGTCGGCTGATCGATTCCATCTATAAAAACGCCTCGGTCGTGTGAAGCCGGTAAATGAATACCCACCTGCACATAAAAGTTCCTTACTTGGCGGTCAGGATCGAGAAAGAATACGTCCTGCAGAGCGCCTCGCGACCGCTTGAAGTAGTGCCTATCGTAATCGGTGAAACCGAGCGGCGCGACCGCTGGGTCAATCATCGTCCGAGCACTTCTTAGGACTTCGCTCCGCGTCATTGCCATCTCCGACCGGGAAAGGTGCGGGCAGTCACCCATTTTCAGGCGCGACTGAGGGCGCATGGTGCTTCCCGCAATGGAGACACCACCACCCGGCCCCGTTAAGACGCCGCAGTCCCGTTTCGATGCCGCATCGTGGTCAACTCGCGCGACGCTCTGTTTGCGGACGCAATGTTTCCACATGCGCGATGTGCAGATACGAGCAGAACGCGAGGCGCTCCCCCTCCGCAGCGGACGAGTCAGGCAATGCTAAGATCAAAGACCTCGCGCTGACGAGTGCCATTTCCGGATGCATCGCGTTGTAGCTCTCGCCACTGCTCATCACGACACGGAATGGCTCGAACGGCGTGCGCTTAAGGATCTCACGGAACGTGTCGGCGGTCATGCTGCGGATTATAGCATGTGCGGCCATTCACGCTGCGAGCTGACGGCTCATCGGTTAGCGGGCGAATGAAGATTTTTATCCGTTCTCACCATAAATCCGTTGTATTGCCTGTGACGGCTCGATAATTTGGCGCACGCGTTAGGGCTATCTGTTCGTTCGACATCCCATTCATCGGCAAGTGCGGCACTGGTCGCTCGCTTTGCGTTCTGCGCACAGGCGAACCAGTGCTTCAGCCATGGGTGGCACACATCTCTGAGAGGCGGGCTATGCGAAGGTATCTGTACACATTGGCGTGCGTTGTGGCCGGCGGGCTTTGCGCCACGGCAAATGCGGAATTGATCAATATTGATTTCTCCAGCACGGGCGTGGCCGGGCCGGCGCCGGCGAGCAGTTACGGCGCTGCGTCGGGGCAGGCGGGAGTTTGGAACAATTTCACCACCGCCGCCGTCACCAGCGCGCCGCTGGTGGACATCGGCGGTAACGCGACCGCGGTGACGTTGTCGCTCACGGCGGGCGGATTCATGTTCGACTCCGCGAACTTCGCACCCAATGGCACGTCCACAGCGCCTGGCTCCAACGAAGAATTTTTGATGGACGACGTCTGGGATTCGCCTGCGAACGCCCAAATCACCGTCGGCAACCTCGCGGCCGGCGCTTACGCGCTTTACGTTTATGGCGGTAGTCCGGACAGCGGAACCGTCCAGATGAATTTCATCGTGAACGGCAACTCGCAGTTCGTCGGGGGCGTCTGGGTCAATCCGTTCGACGGTCCGGAGGATTACCAAGTTGGCGTGACGCACGCGCTGTTCAACGTCAACCACGCCGGCGGAAACCTCGTGATCAACGTCCCGGACGTCGCGGGATTCGAAAGCGTGAACGGGCTTCAGATTACCGCGGTTCCAGAGCCGGCGAGCATCGGATTGATCGCCGTGACAGCACTGGCGGCCGTGCGTCGGCGCCGCCGGTAGCGCGGGGACGCCACACACGCTGAACTTCAGATCGTGCCAATCCCCGCGCGCAAGCCTCGGCCCAGCCGATGATTTGGCCGCGACACTGTGCGCCTGCATTGCAAGCTGATTTTGGCCGCTTTTACGGGCGTTTTGACGTAGAATGCTTTTGCCGCACGCGGTCTCAGCGCGTGCTCGCGGTCGAGCCGCTCGCCAACGTTCCCACGGCGAGCGCGGATCATTCCTCACTCGTTATTCTCGCCCGCGAATTTGAAGAAATCGACCTACTCGCCCGTTCGAGGAACTTCGCCCGCGAAGCCAAAGAGCCAAAGCGGAGCAGATGACGGAAATGTTGGCCGGGCCGGGAGATGGGAGAAAACCGAGAGGAGGTGCGAGAGGGAATTGGAATCAAATCGAGCGGACCGAAGCCAAAGAATTGGGGTCGAAACGATGGCTCGGCGGGGGTTGCCGGATGGCGCGCGACGCCTCGTCAGAGGCGCTCGAGGGGTCAGGCAATGGTTGAAGATTTCTTCGTGAGCCCTTCGCGCTTGCGTGGCGAGTCTTTACTTATCCCACCCACGACCCGCGCGAAAACAGGATCGCGTAGTAGCACTGCATCAGCAACTGAATGCTCAGCAGGACGATCAGCACGCCTCGTCGTTTCAGTTGCGCTAACCAGATCGTCGCCAGCAGGAACACCGGGACGCCGCCGGTTTCGTAGCGGAAGATAGAGCTGGAGCGCAGGCCGTGGTTTGGGATGTAAGTCATCAGGAAGATCAACAACGGCACGACGAAGAACATGCGCGGGATCGGGCCGGGCTTGAAGAAGCCAATGATAGTGATAATCACCAGCGCCAGCGCGACGATTCGGTTCCACGCCTGGGGCCGGCCGGCGCGGTCCAGGAAGAAATGCAGCGAGTAACGCTGCATCCCCTCATCCGCGCCCTGCCGCACCATTTCCTTGTCGACCAATTCCCATTCATGCTGCGCGCGGACGTACGCATCCGGCACTTTGTAGCGCTGCCAGATGAATGCCTCGTAGAGCAATCCGCCCAGGCAGGACACGAAGCCGAGCACGACGAACATCGCCGCGCGCTTTCCAAACGGGAGCTGAGGATGCTGGAAGAAGTAATAAATCGGAACGACCGCCGCCAGCGCCACGCCGGTCGGACGCAGCGCAGTCGCGATCGCCGCAACGATCGCTGCCGGCCAATACTTTTCGCGCTGGAGCAGCCAGAGCGTCATCGTGGCCAGCATAAAGAACGGACCCTCGGTCAGCGCCGCCGAGAAGAACACGGCGCCGGGATATGTCGAGAGGAGCAGCACGCAGATGATCGCGATGCGGTGCCCGGCGAGCTGCTTCGCCCAGGAATAGAGAAAGCCGAACCCGACGATGGCGCAGAGGTTGGCGATCAGAACGAGCGCCGTCGTAGCGGGCATAAACATTGCCAGCGGACGGGCAACCATCGGCAGCATCGGGAAGTACGCGATCAGCGAGAAGCGCGGATGCGTCATGTCCGGCGCGTAGCCGTGGTGGACCAGATCGACATAGTGAATGCCGTCCCACGCAACCCATGGTGTTCCCGCGGCGTTCTCGGGATTCAGCTTTCCTTCGGCGGTGTAGATCGACAGCACGCCCAGCGCAAAGATCAGCGCGCGGAAGATCAC
>JACMJD010000585.1 GCA_014380825.1 Phycisphaerae bacterium
CGCGTGCTTGGCGGGGCAACCCGATCGCATCCGCCTCGGCGGCGACGAGTTCGCGGCGGAGGAGGAACAGCTCGAGCCCATCGAATGGTGGCGCTGGTTTCAGGAATTCGACCGCAGAAATTTGCAGTTGGTGTACGACCCCTCGAAGGGGTGGTTTACGATGGCGAGTCGATTGGCACCCAGTTCAGGAACCTGATCAGAGCGTGTGCTGATCCAGCAGCTTGGCGAAATTCGCTTCCCAGTACTTGCTTGCCGCTTCGTCGCGCTCCTCGACAAATTTGTCCTTTTCTTCTTTGCTGCCGCTCCTCAGCGCGATGGGCCGGCGTGACAGTCGGATCGGGAAGCGCATCAACTTTCCGGCACGTTGAATATCCAGCTCGATCGTTTCTCCCGGTACGGCGCCACCCAGTGCGCGCGGAAGTGAATCGCGGTCTCCGAGCTGTATGTTCGATCCAACCACGGCAAGCACGATGTCTCCGTCGCGAAGGACGGGAAATGCCGCAAAACCAGGGAGTCGCCCGGTAATCATCACCCGTTGAAGCGTTAGATTCTCAGCTTTGCCGGAGATGTCGTTGGATTCGAATTCCGGGATGCTGACGTTGGCCATCTCCACGCCCATGAAGGCGCGGGCGGGTTGCTCGGCGAAGTATTCTTGGCCGGAGAGAAAGACGTGCTCAACGATCTGCTGCAACTCGACGGCCTGCGCCGCCGACAGCGGGCGCGTTTCCGCGACGATCGACTTGAGCGCGGGCAGTCGGGCGCGGGACATCGTCATTAACTGGATGCGAGCCTTATCGCGTACGTCCTGGCTTGGATCGGACAACTGCTTGAACCAGGCTCGCAGATCGTCGGCGGGGCGAGTACTGGGCGTGTTCTGTGACTGCACCGGCGCGGCGACCAGCGTAAACAGCAGGATCATCAGCAGGGACAAAGGCGATTTGTACGTCATCGCGTCTCAACCTTCGGCCAGTTCCACCAGACGCGGGGCGCTGCGTTGCATCCATGCAACTTTGCGCTGGACCATCTGGAGAAACGCCTGGCCTTCCATGCGCCCGAATGTTCCGGTGGCGGCGATGGGAAACACCGCCTCGGCGATGAGCGCTTCGATCATCAGCCACGGGATGCAACGAATCTCCGCCTGGCTGAGCAGCATCGCTTCATCATAGCCGCGCAGAAAGCGTTTGAAGCGCGATTCGTCGACATAGTCCGGCCATTTGCTGATGTCCTCGTCGCCGCCGATGATCGAAAACTGCAACGCGCCGTTGGCGATATCCAGCACACGTGGCTGAAGCCGGGCCGAGTCGTAATCGATCACGGCTACCACGCGATTCTCGCGGAACAACATGTTCCCCGGATGCCAATCCGCATGCACGATCTGCTTGGGCCAGTTGTCCAAACCAAGTGCTTCGACGGTCTCCGCCGCGTGTTTGTAGCTGCGCAGTAGATAGTCGAGCATCGCGGTCGTCTCACTGTCCGGCGCGTTCGCGCCCGGCAGCGTTGTGATCGAGCGTAGCCCGTTCTCCACCGCCGGCGCCATGTGATAGCTGCCGGTGGGCGGCGTCCATTCGCTGGTGAATTGCTCGAGCAATTTGTGATACAGCCCCAGCACGCGACCGGAATCGAACGTCGCTTCGAGCGTCTGCGGATAACCCTGCCCCGGAATGTATTCGAACAGCTCGTACACCGCGCCGCGCCATTGCAGCATCGAATTGTTTTCGCGCGTCGTGCCGATCAAATGCGGCAGCGGAAATTGCATCGATGCGAGGTGCAGCTGAATCGCGTGGCAGAAGGCAACCTTGAACGGATCGTCCTTCCCGCGCGCGCGGCGCTTCAACAAGAACTTGCCCGCTTCGGAAACGATGAGCAGCTTCGGCGCCTTGCGCGAGCCGCGCGGGAA
>JACMJD010000586.1 GCA_014380825.1 Phycisphaerae bacterium
ATGATCGGCTTCGTGGTGCGGCATTGAGAGCGATCGCGCCGGATCAAGTGTCTTCACTCCCTCTCCCTCCGGGAGAGGGTCGGGGTGAGGGCCCGCGCCCCGAAACGTCATCGGCAGCCGAAGAGTTACCCCAATCCCGGCCCTCACCTCAATCCTCTCCCGGAGGGAGAGGAGGCAAAGACACGCTGCGCTTCTACCCCGCGCGCTACGCCAAGACCTTCCAATCCTGGCACGAAAACCTCCGCGACTGGTGCATCAGCCGCCAGCTTTGGTGGGGACATCGGATTCCGGTGTGGACGGTGGACATCGACAAACTCAATGGCGCAGACTGCGAATGTCTCACAGACCTTCGCAATCAATACCAGCAGTACATCGCGTATCGATACGAACTGCCAATCGAGTATTGGTGCTTGCGCGACGACGAGCCGGATCTAATCGATCGCATGCGGGATCTCGGCTTTCAACAAGATCCCGACGTCCTCGACACCTGGTTCTCCTCCGGCCTCTGGCCCATGTCCACGCTCGGTTGGCCGGAGCAGACGCCCGAACTGCAAAAGTGGAATCCGGGCGTGGTCCTCACCACCGCGCGCGAGATCATCACGCTTTGGGTGTCGCGCATGGTGATGTTCAACCTGTACTTCCTCAATCGCCTCCCGTTCAACGATGTGTACATCCACGCGATGATCCAGGACGGCGACGGCCGGAAGATGTCCAAGTCGTTGGGTAACGGCGTCGATCCGCTGGACATCATTCATTCGCACGGCACCGATGCGATGCGCTTCACGCTCGCGTCGATGGCCACGAATACGCAGGACGTGCGCGTGCCGGTGGAGAAGGATCCAACATCCGGCAAGAACACCAGCCCGCGGTTCGACCTTGGCCGAAACTTCTGCAACAAGATGTGGAACGCGGCCCGCTTCGTGATGATGCAGCTCGAGCAAGCCGGCCCGCCGCCGGAGTTTGATGAAACGAGATTGTCGATGGCCGATCGGTGGATCGTGTCGCGCTTCAATCGCACGGTGGCCGAGTGCAACGACGCGCTGGCCAACTATCGTTTCGATCAGTACGCCAAGGCGTGCTACGACTATTTCTGGCGCGATTTCTGCGATTGGTACTTGGAAGCCAGCAAGCCCGCGATGAAGAATCCCGAGCGTGCCGGACGAACCGCGCAAATCTTGGCGGCCACGCTCGACGGCTCGCTGCGATTGCTCCATCCGCTCGTGCCCTTCGTGACCGAGCAGATCTGGCAGCGGTTGAACGCTGTGCGCGCGGATCGGAATCTCGAAGCACGAATCGACTCCAAGCCGAGCGAGCTGCTCATTCGCGCAGCCTGGCCCGCGCAAGGTGATTTCTCGCAGGCCGCCGAGCACATCTGGCCGCGGATTCAGGAGATCGTGATTGCGATCCGCAACGTGCGGAACGATTACAAGGTCGATCCGAAGAAGCCGGTGACCGTGTCGATCAAGGCGCCGGCGGAATCCGCGAGGCAGATCGAGACGCATCGCGCGGAGATCGAAATTCTGGCGACCTGCCGCGTGTCACAAGTCGGCGCGGATGTGACCGCACCCGCAGATTCCACCGGAGCTTCCGCTTCCGGCTGCGAGATTTATCTCGAAGGGTTGGTCGATAAAGCTGCGGAAGCACAGCGAAATACGAAACGCTGCGATGAGCTGGCGAAACTCATCGCACAGTTGCAAGGACGCCTATCCAACGAGGGCTACATCGCGAAGGCGCCGCAGAAGCTGGTTGACCAGACAAAACAGCAGCTTGCGGATGCCGAAGGGGAACGTGCCAAGCTGGGATGCGCGTGAGACTGGTCACGCACGAGCAAGCTCGCGGCTAAACGGACTCTTCGGAGGGTTGCGTTGCAGTGTCTTCGTTGGAACGCCCAGCGCTTTCATCAGACTTCATCAACTCCCGCAGGAACATCGTCGCATACGAACCGGATGGCAGGCTGAACGCGACGGTGATGTAGCCGCCGTGTTCGTCAACGCCGCCGTTGAGCTCGATGTCGGTGGGTTTCACCCGCAGGGCGCGGCGTTCTCCTTTAGCGCGTTCGTTGGAGTTGCGGAAGCTCTCAGGCGTGACGCCGACTTCGTCGAAGACTTCTTGCTCGAGTCGCAATGCTTCACCTTTTGGTAGCGTCATGCGATAGCCGACCATCGGCCCGGTGGGACTGATCTCAAACGCGTCGACGCGAGGTTGCTCTACGGCGACATCTTCAACACTAAAGCAGGCACCGTTCTCGTGCTTCATCGCGAGGTCGCCATCAATCACGCGATCCATAGTCTCCGCTTCAAGTCGCGTCGACAGGGTCTGATTGAACACGCGCGATTGCAACGCCGACACCCACAGGCGGCGAAGTTTCTGATCGATCCCGCGCACGGCGGCGTTGGGTTTGTGCGTCTTCATCAGCCTCGCGAGGATTCGTCGCTCCATTCCGTGGCTGCGGGGATAAAGCCGCATCGCGGTTTCGTTATCGCGGCGATCGAACGCGCCGCGGGCGCCGAGCGTTTGTGAATCATCAATGGCCGCGTCGGGCGCGCCGAGCAAAAGCTGAAGCAGCCGGACGTTGTCGCCGGCAACCAGCGCCGCGCCGAGCAGATCGTTATTCCCGCGCCGACCGAAGCGCTGCTCGCCAAAATAGTTCGGCATTCCGCGGCGTTCGATGACGTCGATCATCGGCCTTAGCTTCACGACGTCGGTTGGATTGACGTTGCGAATCTTGATCGCGAATCGATTGCCCTTCGAATGCCCGAGCCGAAGTTTGTTCAAATGTCGCGCGGCCCAGAGCACCGTCATGTCGGGAATCTTCAGCGCCATCACGGCTTCAGGCGTGACGAGCGGAATCGAAAAGATCTGCCGCGTGATCGCCTTGGCATCTTTGAGCCCGGCGTAGCCGATATCGCGCACGGAGCGATCAAGCGTCTTGCCGATCCGATGCACGGCATCGAACGTCGTCAGGCCAACCTTCTGCACCTCGCAGTAAACGTGCTCTCCTTCGCCGGAGGGTTCGTAGAGCGGGATTTCCTGGACGAAAAAGTCTTCGTCGCGCTGCTTGATCACGCCGCCGATGCCAGGGACGTCTTTGGTGAGAAAGGGGAGGTCCATTGAGAGCGATCGTAGCACGGGTTGGCACGCCGTGCATTTCGCATTGCAAAAGGAGGGGACGGCTTACGAGCAGAGGCCGTATCTCACGAGCGCTGCATGCACGCCGTGGTCGTCGTTGCTGGGGGCGATCCAGTCGGCCTCGTTCTTGACCAGCGGGTGTGCGTTGTCCATCGCGATTGCAACGCCGGCCAGTTGAAGCATGCCGACGTCGTTCGGGGCGTCACCGATCGCCATGATCTGTTCGGGGTCGATGCGATAACTCGCGGCCACCTTCTTCAATGCGATCGCTTTGCTCACTCGGTTGTCCATGATCTGGATCAGATCTTCGTCCGCATGCAGGATCGTGACAATCTGGCCGAACCCTTCTTGGAGGTCGGGCAGCAGCTTCACCAGCATTTTCGGATCGCCCAGCAGCATGAGTTTGGTGATCGGACGGTCGCAGAATTCGTCAAGCGTGCAGATCACATCGGGCTTGAAGAGCTTACCCGTTTCGGTGGTGTGAGAGTGATCGTCGCGATCGGTGAACCAGCGATCAAGCACTTCGCAGGAGACCAGGACCTCGTCGAACCTGCCGCGAGCACTGTCGATAATTTCGCGAACGAGGTGGCCGCTCATCGGACGGTGGAAGATGGCGCGGCGTTTGGGCTCGTCCCAGATGAGCGCGCCGTTGTAATTGATCTGGAGCGTGTCGAGGCCCAGCGCGCGGAACACCGGCCGTACGCTGCGCGGCGGGCGCGCCGAGGCGATCACGACTCGCACACCGTTGCCTGGCAGGCATCGAAGCGCTTTGACCGTACGTTCGCTGACCTGCTTGGCGCTGGTCAGCAGAGTGCCGTCGAGGTCGATCGCGACGAGCTTGATCGGATGTTCGGAAAGGGAAACGCCTTCGGCCATAGACTCCGCCGCTGATGATAGCGGACGCGGCGGCGTTGGACACGAGGTCAATTTATGTTTGGAAGAATGCCGCAAGGATCTCGCCTGGCGGGCGAGATCCGCCTGGCGACGGAACGAATCTGTGTGCGATCGCTGCTGTTTGCCATCCATGGCGAACCCTTGTTGATAGTACACGCAAATGGTTATCGTAGAACGATCATGATGACGCAAACTCCTCCGGAGTTTTCAGCGGCAAGTTCTGCGCCAATCGCTGAGCGTCGCAGACTTCCGCGCATGCAGGAACTAGGACTTGTCGTCGTCATCATTATTCTCGGACTTGCGTTGACGTTTTTCTCACGTCAGCCCGGGAGTGAAGGGCCGAATCCGTTTCTGAATTTCGACAACCTCGTCAATCGCGTCGCCACCCCGATGAGCGTGTACGCCATCATGGCCGTCGGCGTGACGTGCGTAATTATCTCCGGCGGAATCGACATCTCCGTCGGATCGATCTTTGCGATCTCCGCGCTTGGCGCGGCGGCCGTCCTGCAACGCTATCAACCGGACACCCCCGCGTGGAAAGTTCTGACGATCGGCTTGATCGTTGGTCCCGGCATTGGATTGCTTTGTGGAGTTTTCAACGGGGTGCTTGTGACAGCACTGCGACTGCATCCGTTCATCGTGACGCTTGGAACGATGAGCATCATTCGCGGTATCGGAAACGTCGCGACCACCGAAAAAACGCTTCCGACCGGCGACAACATGTTGCCGGATGCCCTCACCACCGACCTGTTCCAGAGGTTCTATTTTCCAGGCTTCAACGGTGTCGGCGTGCGGCTGATGCCCATGGTGGTCATGCTGGTCTGGGTCATGCTCGGTGCATTCTTCATCCGCAGATTGGTGGCCGGTCGTGAAACTTATGCGATCGGCGGTAACGAAGAAGCGGCAAGATTCAGCGGCTTGCGAGTCAACGGAATCAAGATTCGCGTGTATGCGTTGTCCGGACTATCCGCGGGCCTTGCCGGTCTTGTCGCACTCGGGCGATTTGGGACCGTCTCAACAAACTCCGGTTCGGGATATGAGCTGACCGTGATCGCGGCCGCCGTTGTTGGTGGCGCGAGTTTGACAGGCGGGCGCGGCACGGCGATGGGCGCGCTGCTGGGCGCACTGGTGATCCGCATGATCGAGAACGGCATCGACGTGCTCAAGCTCAATCAGCAATACGGGCAAATCATCGTCGGTTCGGCAATCATTGTTGCAGCGGCGATTGATCGATTCAGCGAACACGCGGCCAAACGCCGCGCGCGTTAGCGGAAACTCAGGAAAATTCTTTGAAGGAGAGAGCGATGAAGAACGGTTGGATGCGATTTGGTTCGTTGTTGATTGCGGTCATCGTGTCAACGGTGATCGGTGTTTTCATTTCGTCATCGCGAGCAAATCAGCCAGAGAAGATCGTTATTGGCATGGTTGCTAAGAGCCAATCTAACGCGGTGTTCCAGGCAGCGTACGCTGGCGCGAAGGATGCGGCGAAGGAACTGGGTGCGAAGTATGGCGTGGAAGTGACCATCGATTGGCGCACGCCCGCCGATGAAGATGCGCAGAAGCAGGCGGAGGCCGTTGAAGCGCTCGCCGGTGCGAACGTTGCGGGGATCGCGGTGTCGTGCTCGGAGGGTCGCACGCTCACGCCGGCGATCAACCAAGCCGCGCAGAAGGGAATTCCGGTCATTTGCTTTGATTCCGACGCGGTCCGCTCGAAACGATTTGCATATTACGGCACCGACGATGCGACTTGCGGAAAGCTTGTCATGCAGGAACTCGCCAAGGCGATGGGCGACAAAGGAACCATCGCGATCCTCGCGGGCAACCAGAGCGCGCCGAACCTTCAAGCGCGCGTCAAAGGCGTGAAGGAGGAACTGGCGAAGCATCCAAACATAAAATTGCTCGAAGCGGGCGGCGGAGTTTTCTATCACCAGGAAACCCCAGAGAAGGCAGCCGAAGCCGTGCAATCGGCGCAGAGCGCGAACGCAAACATCGAAGGCTGGGCGATGATCGGCGGCTGGCCGCTCTTCACTGCGAATGCGCTGCCGTGGCCGCCAGGAAAGGTGAAGGTCGTTTCGGTTGATGCGTTGCCGCCGCAGCTTGCGTATCTGAAGAGCGGGCACGTCGAGGTTCTTCTCGCACAGGATTGTTATGGTTGGGGGCATAAGTCCGTTGAGGTCTTGCTTGAGAAGATCATCAACAAGAAGGACCCACCCGGCGAGCGGATCATCGATCCGCTGACGCGTGTCACCAAAGAGAACGCGGAGGAGTACGGGAAACAGTGGGACAAATGGTTGGGCAAATGAAGTCCCAACTCCCTCTCTCGGTACGCCGGGAGAGGAGGCCGGAAAGAAATGCCCGACCCCTTCATCCAATTCGACCACATCACCAGAACCTTCGCCGGCGTGACTGCGCTATCGGATGTATCGCTCTCCATCGCGCGTGGCGAATGTCACGCGCTGATGGGCGAAAACGGCGCCGGCAAATCCACGCTCGGCAAAATACTCGCCGGCATTCATCGCGCCGACAGTGGCGGGATCTTGATTGACGGCAAGCCGATGGACTTTCGCTCGCCCGCCGACTCAATCCGCGCTGGCGTGGGGATGGTGCATCAGGAGCTTGCGTTCTGTCCGGAATTGTCGGTCGCGGAAAACCTGTGCATGGGACAATATCCGACGCGGTTCGGCCTGCTCGATCGCCGCGCGATGCGACAGCGGGCCGAGCGATTGTTGTC
>JACMJD010000051.1 GCA_014380825.1 Phycisphaerae bacterium
CAATGTGTGGTTCGACGTGACGAAGGATCCGGATTACGGGAAGCTTTCGCATCGTCGACCTGAGGATCAGGAATCCGGCACGCGCGAATTGGCCGGCAGTGGAAAGCGAAGTCCGGCGGACTTCGCGCTGTGGAAGGCGGCGAAGAAGGGCGAGCCGCAGTGGGATTCGCCCTGGGGCGTGGGCCGGCCGGGCTGGCACATCGAATGCTCCGCCATGAGCATCAAATATTTGGGTGAGACGTTTGACATGCACGGCGGCGGGATGGACCTGCTGTTCCCGCATCACGAAAACGAACTCGCCCAGAGCGAAAGCGCAACCGGAAAAACATTCGCGAGATTCTGGCTGCACAATGGTCTGACGCGACTCAATACGAAGAAGATCAGCGGCTCGGACGCCGCGACTGCTGAAGGCGCGGCGGCGCTCGCGGCGGTATCGGCGAAAAAGTTGATCGCCGATCACGGGCCGGAATTGCTGCGATACATGCTGCTGAGCACGCATTACCGCCGGCCGATCGAGTTTACGAACGATGTGCTGGTTGCGGCGCGAAAGGGCGTTAGCACGTTCTTCCGTTTGTTCGAGCGCGTCGAGCGCTTCGGCATCAAGTTCGCCAGCGAAACGACGAAGCAGCCGGAGATGAGCGACATCAGCGCCGAGATGCTCGAAACCGCGAACGCGTCATTCGCGCGCGATGTGCTGGCGTTCAAGATGAAGTTTCTCGAGATGATGGATGACGACTTCAACACCGCCGGCGCCATCGGCGTGTTGCACGAGCTGGCCGGCACGATCAACGGCCATATCGAGCAGACGAAAGTGGAAAAAGACAAGCAGCCCGAAGTCCTGAAAGCCATCGCCGCCGCCACGCAAACGTTACGAAACCTCGGCGGCCTGCTCGGATTATTCCGCGGTAAGCTGGAAGTGTCCGACGATTCGCCCGCCGCCACGGATGGCACGCTCGATCAGGTGATGCAGTTGATGATCCGTCTGCGGAACGAGGCACGGCAATCCAAAAACTTCGCGCTGGCGGACTCGATCCGGAAGGGACTGACGGAGATCGGCATCACACTTGAAGATCGAGCAGACGGAACGGGTTGGCGAAAGGGTTAGGAGGGAGAACGATGAACGATGAACGATAAACGCAAGAAGATTTCTATTCATCGTTCATCGTTCATACTTCACCATTTCCGCACATGCGCATTCTCGGCATCGATCCCGGCCTTCAGATCACCGGTTACGGCGTGATCGATTATGCGCCGATGAAGCCGAAGCTGATCGACGCCGGCGTGATTCGGCTCAAACCGAAAACGCCGATCGCGGAGCGCCTGGTCGAACTGGAATCCGAGCTCGATGCTCTGATCAACGAACAGCAGCCCGACGTCTGCGCCGTCGAGCAACTCTATTCGCATTACGCGCACCCGCGTACCGCGATCCTCATGGGCCACTCGCGCGGGGTGATCTTGCTGGTCGCAGCCCGGCGGGGCGTGCGGGTGGAAGAATACGCCGCCAATCGCATCAAGCAATCGCTCACGGGATTTGGCCACTCGGGCAAGGGGCAGATGCAGCGGGCGATTCAATCAGTTTGGAATCTCGCCAAACCACCCGAGCCGCCGGACGTCGCCGACGCGCTCGCCGTGGCGCTGTGCTGCGGGCGCGCGATGGCGGGTGGTCGAGAGCGAATCCGGTCGCGTTAACAAAAGGGGAGCCGTCATGCGGATTTGCTTGTACTTTTGCGCCGCTGTCGCATCGATCTTGTTCGTCTGCGCCGCCCATGCGCAGCCGGCCGCGACGCAACCCAGCCCGCTGAGCGCGCACATCGGCGAGTTCAAGGTTTCCGACGCCCGCCTTTCGGTGGCCATCGCAACGCTGCGCGACAAGATGCGGGAGAGTTTGGTCGTCAACTGGAACGTACTGGAAGTGGCCGGGGTTGAGCGGAAGTCGCGAGTGACCGTGTATCTTGAGGATGCCACGCTCGCCGAGGCGCTCAAAGCGATCTGCAATTCGCTCGATCCGGAAAAGAAGGGCGTCATCGCGTTCACGGACGCCGATGGTGTCGTGTATGTCTCCACCGCGCAGGACGCGGACAAGCACGCGCAGACCACGCCCTTCGCGCCGCGCGGTGATGAAGCGATGGCCAGGCAAACCGTTGAAGCGCTTCAGCGTCCGCTGCCCGAAATCAACTTCAATCAGATCCCGCCAGCGACGTGATCGAGTTCTTGAAGGACATCGCGCAACTATCGATCGACGTGAATTGGGATGCGCTCAACGAGGCTGGCGCGAAGAAGGACACGCCCGTCACCATGTGGATCCGCGATCTTCCGCTCGAACGAGCGCTCCGCATGCTGACCGAAGAGCTCGGCGGCAGCGCGATCGAGCCGATCAGCTACGTGGTGGACGGCGACAAGATCGTCATTTCCACAGTCAAAGATCTGGGCAAAAAGTAGTCGCGACCCATGTGCGTCCAAGCGAAATTCGCGCGGTTCACCTATAATTCGCGCCCCAAATGATCTCAGCCATCACCGGTGAACTGAAACGAGTCGACGAAGACCGCGTGCATCTGCGCGTCGGGCCGGTCGTGTGCGAACTGCTCGTGCCGGCGGTCGATGCGACGGAGCTTCAGGCCAGCCTGGGCGAAGAGCTCACGTTTCACACGCTGTTCTACCTGCAAGGCGACGCCTCGGGCGGCTCGATCGAGCCGCGACTCATCGGATTCCTCCGGCTGGAAGACAAACGCTTCTTCGAAAAGTTCATCACCGTCAAAGGCATCGGCCCGAAGACCGCGCTGCGGGCACTGACCGTTCCGGTGGGCGAGATCGCGCAAGCGATCGAATCGCGCGATGCGCGGTTCCTGGTTCAACTCGACGGCATCGGCAAGCGCACGGCGGAGCTGGTGATCGCGGAACTGGCGGGCAAAGTGCAGCAGTTTGTGGCGGGGCCGGTGCGACTCAGCGCGCCGGCGAAGCATCACTCGGCCGAAGACGATGCGGCCATTGCGATGTTGACCAGCCCGCAAATGGGGCTTCGCCGGGCTGACGCCGAGCGATTGCTCGCGCGCGTCAGATCCGAAGATCCGGCGATCAAGACCGCCTCCGCACTGGTGGCGGCGATGCTGCGATTGCACGGCGCGCGAGCGTAAGATCATCGACAGAAGATCAAGCACGTTTATGGCACGCGAGCGAATCATCTCGGGAGAATCGTCCGGCGAGGTTGAAGTCCGCCAGAACTTCGCGCTGCGCCCGACGCACTTCGAGGATTACATCGGTCAGGACTCGCTTCTTCAGAAACTGCGGATCGCGGTGACCGCGGCGCGCGATCGCAAAGAGCCGGTCGAGCACGTCCTGCTGCACGGCCCGCCGGGGCTGGGAAAGACAACACTCGCGCACGTGATCGCAACGGAAATGGCCGCGCAGGTTCACGTGGTGGCGGGGCCGGCGCTAACGAAAGGCGCCGATCTCAGCGGCATCCTGATGCGTCTGGGCGATGGCGACGTGTTGTTCATCGACGAGATTCATCGACTGCCCGCGGTCGTGGAAGAGTGTCTGTATTCTGCGATGGAAGATCGCAAGATCGACCTGACAAATGACTCGGGTTTGCATGCGCAGGTGATGACGATCCCGCTCAAGCCGTTCACGCTGATCGGCGCGACCACGCGAATTGGCCTACTTACCGGCCCCATGCGCGGACGGTTCGGAATCGTCGAGCATCTCGAGTTTTACACGCCCGAGTCACTGCTGACGATTCTGACCGTGAACGCCGGGCTGCTCAAGCTGCAAGCCGACAAAGATGCGTTGTGGGAGCTGGCCACGCGAAGCCGCGGCACGCCGCGCGTGGCGAATCGGTTGCTTCGCCGCGTGCGCGATTACGCGCAAGTCGAAGCGAACGGAAAGCTCACGCTAGACGTCACGCAAAAATCGCTTCAACTCGAAGGTATCGACGAAAAAGGCTTGGACGAGCAGGACCGCGCGTTTCTGCGCGTGATGATCGACACGTACGATGGCGGCCCGGTGGGCGTTGAAGCGATCGCCGCGACGATGGGCGAGGAGCGCGATACGCTGGAAGATGTGATCGAGCCGTATCTGTTGCAGACCAAGCCGGCGCTGGTGATGCGCACGCGGCAAGGGCGCCGAGCGAGCAAGCACGCGTATGAACACCTCGGTGTGAAGTGGCATCCGCCGAAAGAACTGAACGGTGATGAGCCGACGTTCTTTGATTCGGAAAAATAGTGTCAGGGCGCCGAGACCTGTCATCCTGAACGAAGTGAAGGATCTCGGGTACCGAACATATCTTCCTTCCCGAGATCCTTGCATTACCCGCTGCGCGGGTGCCCAGCGCTCAGGATGACAATTCTCATCGAAGAGAGTCGACGAAAGCGTATGAGCGAACCAGACGTCTCGAATCTTCTCACCGTTGCCCAAGCGATCGAGATCATCGATTCGGTTCCCGTCTCGCCGCGAATCATCTCACAATCGTTACTGAATTCCGCTGGACTTCGTCTCGCGCAGGACATTATTGCCGATCGCGATTATCCGCCGTTCGATAAGAGTTTGATGGATGGCTTCGCGATCCGGGTGGCGGACGCGATCGGGGATGCGTTCACGCTTCGCGTGGTTGGAGAGATCGCCGCGGGGAAAAGTCCGTCGCGCACGATCGGCGCCGGTGAGTGCATGTCGATTTACACGGGCGCGCCGATGCCCGATGGCGCGGATTCGGTCGTCCCAGTCGAGTTCGCCGAGAATCGATCGGGCGATTCCGTCACGCTGCGTGCTGCTGTTCGCGCTGGTCAGAACATCGCCCGGCGCGGCGCGGATTGTCCGGCGGGAAAAGTTCTCCTGACGAAGGGCTCGCGACTCACGCCCGCCGCGATCGCGGTGGCGGCGAGCGTGGGGGCGGCGGAGGTTCAGGTGTTCGCACCGCCGCGCGTCGTGGTGCTTTCCAGCGGTGATGAGCTCGTGCCGATCGATCAATCGCCGCTGACGGCGCAGATTCGAAATTCGAACGGCCCGATGCTCGTCACGCTGCTTCAGCGGCTGGGCTGCGACGCGCGCGACGCCGGCTGGGCTCAGGACGAACCGGCCGCCATCCGTGCGGCGATTCAATCCGTCATCGACGACACGGACGTCTTGGTCCTTAGCGGGGGAATGAGCATGGGCGAATACGATTTCATCCCCCGCGTGCTCAAAGAGATGGGTGTCGATCTGCGGATCACAAAGCTGAAGATCAAACCGGGCAAGCCGTTTGTGTTTGGAACATCGCCGCAAGCGGCGGGTACCTTCGTCTTCGGTCTCCCCGGAAATCCCGTCAGCGGATTCGCATGCACGATCCGACTTTGTTCGCGCCTTCTCGCACGCGTCGCCGGCGGTTCCGGATGCGACGCCGAATCCTGGATTCACGGTCCGCTCACGGAAGCTTTGCCGGCAAACGGCCCGCGCGAGTTTTATCAGCCGGCTATTTTGAATCGCGACGGCAGCATCACGCCTTTGCAATGGAAAGGCTCGGCCGACATCTATACACTGGCTCGGGCGAATGCACTGTTGGTGCGGGCGGAGAATGAACCGCCGCAGAATGTCGGCACGAATGCACGAGTGCTTTTGATTCCAACCTAAGATGTACCGGCTATGAAATTCCGATGGGCTAAGTTGCTTCTCTTGGTTCTGTTCGCCTGGATGGCGACAGGCGGCACCTTTACATGCACAAGCGGCGATGACGACCATCTGCCGCCCAAGCCACGCGGCACATGAACCGGGATATGAATTGTGCGCCGCATCACTCCGGGAATGAGAGTTCGCCCAAGTTTGTTGAACGTGAAACCGATCCGCCGGGCAGATTACAATTCACTTGCCAAAAACTGCGTCATCCGGTTAACGTTGCTCTGCGCTCAATGATATTCGGCGCGATCCCGACCGTGGCGGTCGGCGCGCCCGATTCACCTCACATTTGGGAAAGGACCCTCACCATGTGCAGCATCAACCGCAGGATTTTCGCACTGTGTACCGTCTTGGCGATCGCGTTCGGCGCGTCGCTCGTTGTCGCTCAACATGACGACAAGAAGATGCCGGCCCCGGGCACGCCCGAAGCCGCGCAAATGCAGAAGGAAATGGAAGACGCCATGATGAAGATGGGCCAGCCCGGGCCCGAGCACGCGGAAATGGCCAAGAACGCCGGCACATGGGACGCCGAGGTGAAGTTCCTTGATATGGCCAGCGGCAAATGGTCGGAACCGACCAAGGGCACCATGACGATGGAGCCGATCATGGACGGCCGATACGTGCAGATGACTTTCGAAGGCTCGATGGTAATGGGCGGCCAGAGCATGCCGTTCAAAGGCATGGGCATCATGGGCTACGACAACATGAAGAAGAAATACTTCAGCACCTGGATCGACAGCATGTCGACC
>JACMJD010000587.1 GCA_014380825.1 Phycisphaerae bacterium
ACCATGTGCCGGCGTTCGACAATCCTTTGTAGTCCAGATCGACCGGGTTCTGCGTCGCCAGCACCACGCCCACGCCGAATGCTCTCGCTTGCTTCAGCAGTGTCAGCAGCGGCTGTTTGCTCGGTGGATTCGCAACCGGCGGGAAGTAGCCGAAGATCTCGTCCATATAGACGATTGCGCGAAGGCTGGTCGTGCCTGATTGCGCTCGTGTCCAGCCGAGAATCTGATTCAGCAGCAGCGAGACGAAAAACATCCGCTCGGCGTCGCCCAGATGCGCGATCGAGAAAATCGCCACGCGCGGTTTGCCGGCGGGCGTGTAGAGAAATTTGGAGATGTCCAGCGGCTCGCCGTTCAACCAGGTTTCAAAACCCGGCGCCGCCAGCAGATTGTTCAGGCGCATCGACAGCGCGAAGCGGTCTTTCTGCGGGAAGAACGAGTCGACATCCATCACGCCCACGCGCTGCACGGGCGGATTCTGAATCTGCGCGATCAGTCCGGCCAAATCCAAATCCTTTCCGGCTTTCCATGATGTCGCGAGAATCGTTGCGAGCAGGATGTTTTCGCGCCCGGTCATCGAATCAGATTCGACGCCAACCAAGCCGAGCAGTCCGTTGACGGTCGTGCCGATCTGGTCCTGTAGCAGCTCCGAGTCGTCCAGGGTCGTTTGGTCGGGAACTGCGAACGATTTGAGAATGGAGACCGGCGTGCCGGCTTTGCTGCCCGGCGTGTAGATTTGAAAGTCCGCCGCCTCGCGCAGGCGCGCGATGCGCTCGCCATCCTGCTTCCAGTCCGCCAGACCCTTCTTCCACAGTTCGGCTTGTTGATTGGCGAACTCGTCGGGGGTCACGCCTTTTCGCTGCGCGTCTTCCTCGTTCACCCACGGGCGAAAATCTTCGCAGCGAAGTTGCGGGAATGTCAGCAGCAGATTGGAAAGATCGCCCTTGGGATCGATGACGATCGACGGGATTCCATCGATCGCAGCTTCTTCGAGCAGGCCGATGCACAAGCCGGTCTTGCCGCTGCCCGTCATGCCGACGCAGACGGCGTGCGTGACCAGATCCTTCGCATCGTACATCACCAGCCCGTCGAGCCGCTTGCCAGCTCGCAGATCGAAGGGCTGGCCAAGGTAAAACGCGCCGAGCTTCTCGTAGTCTTGCATGCGCCCGATTGTAACCGGGCGCATTTGTGTCGTGCGATTGGTGATTGGCGAGAAATGTCTGCGCTACGAAGCGACGCGTCGATTCGCCCGTTGCTGTCCCGGAACCGGCGCGGCGGCGGTCGCGGTGCCCGTGATCGCGGCGTGAAGTTGCCGCGCGTCGATCGGGCGATACACGACCGCGTTGATCGCGCCGGTGTGGACGCCATCAATGACGCAGAACAGATCGGACGAATCGGAAAGCGCAATTCGCCGCAGCTTTGGCGCGGCGGCCTGCAGATTTTGCAACACTTCCAGAAACGCCTTCGACGCTGCCGTCTGCTCGACAATGACGGCCGTGAGGTTTGGGTAAGCCTTGGCGAACGCGCTGGCTTGCCTGCGATCGCGCAGCGGAAGAAACTCCAAGCCCCCGGCCGCCGCGAGCAGCTCTTTGAGGGTTGCGGGATTTTCAAATACGACGAGAACTTTCGAGTGATTCGCCATGATTCCTGAGTGAGAGATGCTCCGTGTTCTGCAACATTCATCGAGCAAGAACGCCCGGTCACTTGAATCACAAATCGCGCGAAACCGCGCAACATTTGTGGCCACAACAGCCTGTGCCGCGGTGTCGGTTCATGCAACCGATGCACTTCACCCCGAGGCAATCGCTTACCCGATGTTGAACTCAGTTAACCTTGATGTGTTTCTGAAACGCGAAACATCTCGCCCACGACGCGCGACATCTCCATCGCCACGACTTGCTCGGCCACGATCACCGCATCTGCGCCGCGCGCCTTCGCCTCGTTTCCGGCGGAAATGTAGTGCGTGCGCGAGATAATTTTCATCGTCGGATTCAGCTCGCGCGCAACCTGAGTCGCTCGAAGCGCGACCTTTTCATCCGGGATTGCGATGATGATCGCGGCGGCCGATTCGATGTGCGCACGCTTCAGCACTTCCGGATCGGTCACATCGCCTTCGACGATGTGCGTCCCGGATTTGACGCAGCGCTGGACCGTTGCAGCATTCAGTTCCAGGACACAGTACGGCAATTGCCGTACGTCGAGTGTCTCAGCGACGGCGCGACCGGGGAGGCCGTAACCGGCGATGATGAAGTGGCCCGCGCGCTCAAAGGGCGCGCGGTCGTCCTCGCTCGGCTCAGACATGCCTCCTCCCTCTCCGCTTCAACGATCTACTTCGCCCATCACGATATCGATCGAACCCACAATCGCCGGCACGTCCGCGAGCAACACGTTCTTACATAAAGCTTGCGTGACAGCCAGATTGACAAAACTCGGCCCGCGAATTTTGCCGCGGTATGGGATCGGGCCGCCCTGGCTTTCGAGATAGAAGCCCAGGTGGCCGCGCGGGTTTTCGTATTCGGCGTAGACTTCGCCGGGCGGGACTTTCATCGCCCGCGGCAGCTTGGCGCGGAATTGTCCTTCGGGCATCTGCGCGATGACCTGCCGCAGGATCTTCACGCACTGCTTCATCTCGTCCATCTTCACCCAATATCGATCCCAGCAATCGCCCAGCGTGCCCTTCGCGCCCGTGCCGACGACCACATCAAAATCCAGCTTTGGATAAATGCTGTAAGGCCGATCGCGCCGCAGGTCGAACGGAATCCCGCTGCCGCGAATCATCGGGCCGGACAACGCGTACTTGATGCACAGATCTTTCGAGCACACGCCGACGTTCGCCGTGCGCTTGATGAAGATGTGGTTGAAGCTCAGCAGATCGTTGTACTCGTCGATCTTCGGCTCGAAGTAATCGAGGAACTCGGTGAGCTTCTCCAAAAACTGCGGCGGCAAATCCCACGTCACGCCGCCCACGTTGATGTAGCTGAGCGTGAGCCGCGCGCCGCAGAGCTGTTCGAACAGATCCAGGATGTATTCGCGCTCGCGGAACGCATAAAGAAACGGCGTGAACGCGCCCATGTCCAGGCCGTACGTTCCGAACGAAACCAGGTGCGATGCGATCCGGTTCAGCTCAACCGCGAGGATGCGAATGAATTCCGCGCGCTCCGGCACCTCGATATCCGCCAGCTTCTCGACGGCCATCGACCACGCGTGGTTGTTGTTCATCGCCGCCAGATAATCCAGCCGGTCGGTGTAGCCAATGTATTGGTAGTACGCGAGGTTCTCGGCGATTTTCTCTTTGCAGCGATGCAGGTAGCCCAGATGCGGCACGGCTTCGAGCACCATTTCGCCATCGGTTCGCAGCACGATCCGAAGCACGCCATGCGTTGATGGATGCTGAGGTCCCATGTTGACCAGCATCTCTTCAGACTGCACGTCAATGTCTTCATCTAGCGCGCCTGGCGCCAGGCCAAAGCTGACGGTCTTGAGCTG
>JACMJD010000588.1 GCA_014380825.1 Phycisphaerae bacterium
AGGCGCTGGGCACGACCGATCAGCATTCGCAGGTGCAGTTGTATCGCGAAGGCCCGAACGACAAGATCATCCAGTTTCTGGAGGTCGAAAAGTTCTCGACGAAGTTCACGATTCCATCGAGCATGAAGCACATCAAGACGCTGGAATATCTCGCCGGCGCGAGTTTTCAGCAGTTGATTCAAGCCGAAAAGCTGGGTACCGAATATGCGTTATTGGAGAGCCAGCGTCCGAACATTACCGTGCAATTTCCGGTGATTTCGCCGCAAACCGTGGGGCAGTTTTTGTATCTATATGAGTGTGCGGTGGCCTATATGGGTGGACTGTACGGCATCAATACATACGATCAGCCGGCGGTCCAACTTGGCAAAGACGCCACGTATGCCCTCATGGGCAAAGGCGGTTTCGCCGATCTAAATAAGAAGATCCAGGCGGCGGTAGCGAAGCGGGACAAAAAGTACCTGATCTGAGTTGCTAGTTCCTAGTTGCTAGTTGCTCGCAAAACGGCGACCTCAACTAGCAACTAGCAGCTGACAACGAGCAACTAATTCCATGCAATACGGCGTGATCATGGCGGGCGGAGCGGGGACGCGGCTTTGGCCTCTCTCGCGCAGTGTGCTGCCCAAGCAGCTTCTTCCGGTCATCAAGGGCAAGAGCCTTCTTCAACTCAGTTACGATCGCCTCCGCGGCGTACTGCCGCCGGAGCGGATCTACGTCTGCACGTCCGCGAATCATCGCGATGCGGTGCTGGCGAATTTGCCCGAGCTGCCGAAGGATAATCTGCTGGGCGAGCCCGAAGGTCGCGACACCGCCAACGCGGTTGGCTTTCCCGCGGCCGTCCTGCACAAGCGCGACAAGGACGCGGTCTTCGCCGTCGTGACGGCCGATCACGTGATCGAACCGATCGACACGTTTCAGGCCGCCGTGCGAACGGCGTTCGACGTCGTCGAGAAACAACCGAACGCGCTGGTCACGTTCGGCATCATCCCAACCTACGGCCACACGGGCCTCGGTTATATCCATCGCGGAGAAGCGCTGGCGAATTTCAAAGGCGCGTACAAAGTGCAAGCATTCCGCGAGAAGCCGGACAAGCCGACGGCTGATCGCTACGTGGAATCAGGCCGCTACTACTGGAACAGCGGAATGTTCGTCTGGCGCGCCGACACGGTGCTGAACGAACTGGCCGCGCATCTTCCTGAAGCGCACAAGGGTTTGAAGACGATCGCCGACGCGTGGGACACGCCGCAGCAGGATGCTGTGTTGAACGCAACGTACGCGAAGCTCCCGAAGATCAGCATCGACTACGCCGTGATGGAACCGGCCAGCCAGGGCAAGGGCAAGGCCCAGGTAATGGTGGTCGAGATGAACGTGCAGTGGCTGGACGTCGGTAGTTGGCCGGCACTGGCCGAGACGCTGGACATCGACGAGCAGGACAACGCCGCCGACGCGAAGACGTTCGTATTCATCGACAGCGACGACAACATCGTGATCAGCCAGGATCCGAATCACCTGGTGACGATGATCGGCGTGAGCGACATGATCGTCATCCACACGAAGGACGCGACGCTGGTCTGCCCGAAGCGCGAAGCGCAACGGGTTAAGGAGCTCGTCGGCAAGGTCAAAGAGAAGTACGGCGAGAAATACCTGTGACCATCTTTTGAATGCGAACTCTGGCGATCGATCTCGGCACCAAACGCATCGGCTTGGCGCTGAGCGATTCCGGCGGAACGATCGCCACGCCGCATGACATATTGCAAGTCACCTCCTCCGAACAAGCAATCGCCCCGATCCTAAAACTCATCCGTGACGAAGACGTGAAACGCATCGTCATCGGCCTGCCACTGAACATGGACGGAACGATTGGTTCGCAATCGCGGCAGGCAATCGAGTGGGCGAAATCACTTCCCGGCGAAATCATCTTCGTCGACGAGCGCCTCAGCAGCTTCGACGCCGAGCAACGGCTGATCGACCGCAAGCGCGGTGGCGAGAAGATCACGCGCAAATCCAAGAAGGAAATGCTCGACGCGCTGGTCGCGGCCGCGCTGCTTCAGGAATTCCTCGATGGGAAGCTACCGCCAATCGATTTGCACGAGTGACAAGTTGAAACTGACCCTGCCGCGGCGGACACTTGTCGCCCACTCCCGTTCGATTGGCGAGGGCCGGCGATCAGACGTAGATTGTGCGGCGGAGATCACATCGCGCATGGTTGCGACACTTCGGCGAATTCCCTCAATCGGGCTGGCACTGCTGTTGGTATTGATCCTCAGCGGCGCGGCCGGCGCTGCTGAACGTGATTTCTTCTTGCCCGGTCCGACGACAGCGCCCAACGGCACATTGGGAGCTCCGGCCCAGCGGGCACAATCGCTGCTCGGACTGATCGTGTTCACATCGATCGCATTCGCCATCGGCCGCTTGCGCGGCTCGCGCGCTCAGCTGCCCCTGCGCACGATCGTTTGGGGCTTCATCCTGCAATTCGCGTTCGGCGCGATCGTGCTGTTCGCGCCGGCCATCCTGGAAAACGTGCAGCGGGCAATCCAGAAGTTGCTCGAATATTCCGACGCCGGCGCGACGATGCTCTTCGGGCCGAATCTCGTGACCGGCGCGGCGCGTGTGACGAGCGATGGCAAGGACACCGGCTCGTTCGTCGGCATCGCGCAGATCGGATTTGTCTTCGCCGTCAAAGTGCTGCCGACGATCATGTTCATCAGCATGCTGACTGCCGTTCTGTATCACCTGGGCATCCTGACCTGGATCGTGCACGGCCTGGCGTGGCTGATGCAGAAGACGATGCGCACCAGCGGCGCCGAAACGCTGAGCACGGCCGCGAACATTTTCGTTGGGCAGACCGAAGCGCCGCTGATCATCCGTCCGTTCCTGGCGACCGCCACCAATTCCGAACTGATGGCGATAATGGTGGGCGGCTTCGCGAACATCGCCACCGGCGTGCTCGTCGTCTACGCGGAGTTTCTGAAGGACTTCATTCCCAACGCCGGCGGGCATCTGGCGCTGGCGTGTTTTATCTCCGCGCCGGCGACGCTCGTGGTCGCGAAGCTGATGATGCCCGAGACCGCCAAACCCGCGACGGCAGGCGTTGATTTCAAAGTCGAGCGCGTCGATGCCAACATCTTCGACGCCGCCACTCGTGGCACGAGCGAAGGTTTAGCCTTGGCGCTGAATGTCGGCGCGATGCTGATCACCTTCACCGCGCTGGTCGCGCTCGTGAACGCGGTGTTCGGCGGCGTCACTGGGTTCATCGGTTTAGGACCGGCGACGACAACCGCAACTGGCCAGGTGATCCATCAAGGCCTCACGCTCGAACAATTCTTCGGCTGGGTGTTCGCACCAGTCGCGTGGCTGACCGGAATCGAATGGCAGTACTGCACGCGCGTCGGTGCGCTGATGGGCATCAAGACCGTACTGAACGAGTTCCTCGCGTACCTGAAGATGAATGAGTGGTACCGGGCCGACCCCAACTTCCTCTCCCCCCGCGCCGGCCTGCTCGCGACGTACGCCCTCTGCGGCTTCGCCAACTTCGCCAGCATCGGTATTCAAATCGGCGGCATCAGCGTGCTGGCGCCGAATCGACGAAGCGATCTGTCGCGAATCGGGTTATTGGCGATGATCGGCGGAACGATTGCCACGCTGATGGGGGCGTGTGTGGTGGGAATCTTGGTTTGATCTGGCCATCTGGTGATCTGGTCATCTGACCATTGAAGGAAGCGCAGTCGGCGGTTTTTAATTGTCAGATGACCAGATCATCAGATGATCAGATTTGCGCCGGGGACTCGATTGATCCAACATTCACATCCCCACTGCTCCCGCCCGTTTTTTGCAGCAGCCTGATTCCTTGGATCACCATCGTCTTGTCGATCGCTTTGCACATGTCGTAGACGGTGAGGGCCGCGACGCTGACGGCGGTGAGCGCTTCCATTTCGACGCCGGTCTTGCCACTGATTCGCGCGGTGGCGCGGATGCGCAACTGGCAGGCCGCGTTCTCGTCGGGTTCGAGCTCGGGGATGTCGAAATCGATCGACACGCTCTCGATCGGCAGCGGATGCGCCAGCGGGATCAAGTCCCCGCACCGCTTGGCCGCCATGATGCCGGCGATCCGCGCGGTGGCGATCACTTCGCCCTTGGGCACCGTCTCATCCGCGATCGCCCGCATCGAGCCGCCGCGCAGCACGATGTACCCCTCGGCGATGGCTTGGCGCGCGGTCACCGCTTTGTGACCGACATCCACCATCCGCGCCGCGCCTTGCGCGTCGAGATGCGTTAACTGGGGTTTTTCCGCCATAGCTGTGGAACAGTCTAGCAAGCGCGAGATCGGCAAACGAATGAAATCCAGGCGAAGAGTTGGGCCCGTTCTCAAGGGTTGAAAATCGCGCCAAAATCGCGACAGCCACTGATGACCCTCACCACGCGGACCTCGACTTCGTCGAACTCGTATGCGATCAAGTACGAGTAGACCTTCCAAAATTTCAGGTTCGGATTGCGGACGTCGGACCTGAAATGCCCTTTGCCTGGCATGACCCCCAAAGTCCGGATCGCTGCACGATTTCGCCTTCCACGCGTTCCGCGATCTGCACCGAATCGTCGGCGATGTAGACCCAGATTTCGGTGATGTCGTCCAACGCTGCTGGGGTGATGATTACGCGGCGGCTCACCGCCGCCCCGCGCGTTTCTCGTTGATGCGTTTCTCGAGCATGGCGAATGCAGTATCAACGCCGATTCCTTCGCCGCGCTTGAGTTGATCGACCCCGACTTGGCAGAGCCGCTCAAGTTCGCCCGGCGGAAATTCAGATTCGTCCTGCAACAGCCGTTCGATGCCTGCACAAATCATCATCTCCGGCGATTCGTACATCCCCGCCTTCACCTTTTCCTGAATCAAACGTTCGGTCTCTTCATCGAGCCGGATCGTCATCGTTTGCACCTCTGCCGTCATTTTACGCTGCACGCATCGTGAATGCGCTTGCAATCCGTCAGCAGCGGCTCGACCTCCGTCAGGTCCAGCATGGTCGCCGCGTCGCTCTTGGCGTGTTTGGAGTCGGGGTGACATTCGAGGAACAATCCATCGACGCCCGCCGCGACTGCGGCCCTTGCCAGCAGCGCGCTGTACTGCGGATTGCCACCGGATTGGTTGCCCAGACCGGCCGGTTGTTGCGTGCTGTGGGTGATGTCGAAGACCACCGGCACGTTGAAGCTTTTCATCACCGCGATGCCGCTGAAGTCGTTCACCAAACGGTTGTATCCGAAGAACGTGCCGCGCTCGGTGAGCATGATCTGCTCGTTGCCGGCCGACTTCACTTTGTCGATCGCGAGGCTCATTTCCTGCGGTGACATGAACTGGCCCTTCTTGATGTTCACGGTTTTGCCGGTTCGGCCGCAGGCGTAAAGCAGATCCGTCTGTCGCGCGAGGAAGGCAGGCACTTGAAGGATGTCGACGACCTTCGCGGCGATCGCGGCTTGCTCGGGCTCGTGAACATCGGTCAGCACCGGCACACCCAGCTCCTCCTTCACGCGCTTCAGCACGGCCATCCCATCGTGCAACCCAGGCCCGCGAAAGCTCGAGCTGGCCGAGCGATTGGCCTTGTCGAAGCTGGCCTTGAAGATGTACGTGATGCCAAGCTTCTCGCACACGCGTTTGACGTGCTGCCCGATCGTCAGGCAGTTCTCCGCCGACTCGATGACGCAGGGGCCGGCGATGAGGAAGAGCGATTTTGGGTTGAAGTTCATGAGTGCGCTCAGTTGTCTGCGGCGTGTTGTGGGTTGTCAAACGGAGGGATGAACGCCAAGACGCCAAGGTCGGAAAGAGAGATCTGGAGAAAGATTAGGCGCCAGGGTTGATCACTCGCTTGATGCCATCCTTTAGAAGGAATTCGTTGAAGTTAAACAGAAGGCCGAGTTTGCACTTGGTGATCTTCAAATAAGTGCGAAGCTGTGCTCCGTGTACGGGAGCAAGTCTCTCGACGGCCTTCAGCTCGACAACAAGTCTCCCGCCAACCAGCAGATCGATGCGCTTCTGACCGATAACGACATCTCGATACGTGACGTCGACAACCACTTCGCATGCAAACTGAACATCTCCGCGGCTCAACTCGATGCACAATGCTGATCGATATAGCGCCTCATCCAACCCTGCTCCCAGTCGCTAGTGCACTTCAATCGCAGCGCCGATGACTTCGTGCGCTAATCGATCTAACTCTACATCAGGTTCCACGTACGGCGGATCTTCATCATCAAACGGCATCGCAACTTCCTTCTGTATTTCTCTCTTTCCGACCTTGGCGTTCTTGGCGCCTCGGCGTTCACATTTCTTTATTGGACCAGGAACGGAATCCGCCGTGGCAGCATCTCAATCTCCAGCGGCAAATGCCCACCGGGTTCGCCGTCCACTTGTACCGGCACGTCATCCACAGCCGTGATGCGAATCGTCTTCGCCGTCGTATAGATCACGCCTTCGGCGCGGAGGTGATCGCCCGTGGCCACGAGCAGCGCCAAGCGGATCAGATCCACGCGCGACGCGCACGGCAGCACGCACACATCGAGCAGTCCATCATCCGACCGCGCAAGCGGCAGCACGGGAAAACCGGTTCCGTACTCCGCAACATTTCCCGCGAACGCCAACGCCGGCGCGGGGCCGAATACTTTTCGACCGTCAACTTCAACCTCGATCGGCGAATACGAATAGCTCTGAAACGCCAGCGCCGCCGGCAGGGCGTAGCTGGTGATATCGATCGGGCCGGTGCGCACGCGGTCGAGCTCATGCACGATGTGCGCGTCGATCCCGACACCGGCCATGAGCAAAAAGAGCTTGCCGTTCGCGGTGGCGGCGTCGAGCAGCTTGATGCGTCGCTCGGCGATCGCGTTGGGCAGATCGCGCTGCAACCGCCGCTCGCTCCAATCGACGCCCAGATGTTTGCTCATCAAATTCGCAGTGCCCAGCGGCACCACGACGACGGTCGGCATCGACTCGGCCGAGAACAGCTCGACCAACCGCTGCACCACGCCGCGGAGCGTCCCGTCTCCACCAATCGAAATTGCCGCCGCGAGTCGATCATCCGATCCGCTCATCGACTCGCGTGTGATGTCGTCAGGCCGATCGAAGAACACGCGCACGTCGAAGCCCGCTCCGTAAAGGACGGTGCGCAACCCCTCCGCGATGCGCTTCCCGCGACCTTGGCCGGCGATCGGATTGGCGAAGATCAGGACCGTGTTCACGACCGCATCCTACCGCGCTGAAACGATGAGTGGACCACCAACTCGTTCGCCCCGCAGTGGGCTAACGCTTGGCCCGGCCGGTGATTGAGGACGGCCGGGCGATCGCCACCTAGGCGATAACTTTTCGGCCGACTTTTCTGAGGGATTCAGCTAGAATTCACGCGCTGCCGCCAGAGCGGCGCGTGCTCGCCAACGTTCCAACGGCGGGCGATCTTCGCCGCTATCCTCGTAGATCGTCTGGCGGCTCCGAAAATGAAGCGCACGGTTCGCGGGGTGATCGTGGGGCGATCCGAACACCATGACGCGCCGCAAGCACTGGCCCGCCCGGTGATTGGATCGCCCGGGAGTACTCGATCATGGGAGGAATTTGTCGCACAATTGACGGTCAGACGGTGGCTCGGCGGGTGCTGGCGGGTGGCGCGCGACGGTCAGCAGTGTGCCAGCAGAGGGTTCACGACGGTTGCCGCGGGTTGACAGATTTTGCCGTCTGACATATCACTTTTGCTCCGAAGAACTGCGCTCGATGTCCAAATCAACCTCGCCGGGATTTACACGCTTATGCATGAAACGACTGTCACCTCGATCAATGAACGTGCCGCTGAAGAGTATTACCGCCGCGGATTGGACGCCGAGAAGGAAGGCGGCCACGAAAAGGCGGTGGAGTTCCACGAACGCGCGCTGAACGAAAACCCCGATCACGAAGGCGCCTGCTTCGCGCTGGCCGTGCTGTATGACCGCCGCGCGGAGGACGCCAAGGCGATCGAGCTATACGAGCGCATCTGCACCAGCCCGCCGGTTCATCTCAACGCGTTGATGAACCTGGCCGTGCTGTATGAAGACAACAATCATTACGACGAAGCGC
>JACMJD010000589.1 GCA_014380825.1 Phycisphaerae bacterium
ATCGCCCGCATCATGCACGACGACGTCGGCCGCGCCGCTAGCATTCACATGTTTGTCTCGGGGGTGCTGGCTGTTGTGTTCGGGGTGAGCTTGCTGATCCCAGTGTACATGCACTCTTTCCGCTATCGGTGGAGGTTCCTGCCGTACGTGGCGAACGACATCGGGTCTGTGCAGGTGGCGTTGTTCGTTATCTCAATACTGTGGTTTGCCATCGCGCGAGTGTACGGCGCAGAAGCGTGGCGAGCGGCGAAGCGGTTCAGGAAATCGAACGCCTAGATCAGCTTTTCTGCATTGAGCGCAGTTGCTTGATCTCGCGTTCCAACTCGCGAACCTTCTTAATCAGATCGGGCAACTTTCGAAACGCGACTTGCGATCGCAGTGTGCCGTTGTGCTCGTCGGCGGGGATGCCGCTGACGCTCGCGCCGGCCTCGACGTCGCGATAGACGGCAGAGCAGGATGCGATGCGCGCGCCGTCGGCGATGTTCAAGTGCTCGACGATCGCAGTCTGTCCGCCGATCACGACACCCGCCCCAAGGGTGACTGATCCTGCGATGCCCACCTGACCCGCGAATATGCAGTGGGGACCGAGCACGGCGTTGTGACCAATCTGCACCTGGTTGTCGAGCTTGGTTCCGCGGCCAACGCGCGTGGCGGCGAATTTGGCTCGATCGACGCACGTACACGAGCCGATCTCGACATCGTCTTCGATCACGACCGTGCCGATGTGCGGAATTTTCACGTGTTGTTTGCGCTTCGGATCCCACTTGTAGCCGAAGCCGTCGGTGCCGATGACGCAGCCGGAGTTGAGGATCACGCGATTGCCGATCGTCACGCGCTCGCGCACGGAGACATTGGGGAAGATCTGACAATCGTCGCCGATCGTCACGTCGTCGCCGACGAACGCGCCGGCATGAACAAACGTATTTCGGCCAATCCTCGTGCGCTCGCCGATCTGGACGAACGGGCCGACGCGAGCACCTTCGCCCAGCGTCGCGCTGGGCGCGACTCGAGCGGCGGGATCGATTCCAACCGGCGGCATTTGAATTGGCGGGGCGAACAGTGGCAGGACCAGCGCCACGGCCAGATCCGAATCGTCCACCAGCATCAAAGCGGGCGCGGATTTACCACCGTCGCCATTGCCGCCGGATTTTGCCTCGGCGGGCAGCCTCACCGATCGATCGACGATCACGGCCGTCGCGCGGGTCGCAGCGAATTGTTCGAGATATTCCCCGGAGGAAAGAAACGAAACGTCGGTGGGGCCGGCGTCGGTAAGCGTGGCGATGCCGCTAACCTGACGCGAAGTGTCACCGCTCACAGGCACGTTCAGCAATGCGGCGATGTCTGCAACAGTTGGCATGGCCGCGCTCCGATACGCGTGTTCGCCGACGCCATCATATCGGCGGCGGCGGACACGGTAATTTCCGTTTACTGCCCCTTCTCATATTTCGCATTCAGCGCGGCGACCACATCGGCGCTGATGTCGATCTGCGGCTTGAAGAACAGCACGTTGCGGCTGTTGATCAAGCCACGGAGCTGGTCGACGTTCACCGCATCAAGATTCTCCGGAATCTCTGGTCGCTGATCGGTGACGACCAGATCAATTCCTTTTTGCGTGGCCACTTCGCTTACGGCGTTGGTGATGCGCGTGAAGATGCCCAGCAGTTGCCGCTTCTGATCGTTCTGCACTTCCACCTGGATCATCTTGCCCCAGACTTCGTAATCCACGGCGGCCTGCATCAGGTCGCGATTCGCTTCAGCGTAGCCGGCCGAATCCGACTTCAGCTGATCCCGCCGCGCCTGAAGATCCTTGATCTTCTGCTGCTTCTCGAACTGCGTGTTCTTGACCTGCTGTTCCTTTGCCTCCATCGCTTTGCGAAGGTCGCCGGTTTCCTTCAGCTCCTGAAAGATCTTCGCCGGGTTGGCAATCGCAACTTTCGTCGGCTGGATTTGTGCGGACGCGTTCGAATCAGTGAGTGCAATCGCGATCAAAGCGATCAGCGCCAACGGCGCAAGTCGGAGAGTTCTCATGGTTTTCGTTTCCTTTCGGGTCGACGGAAATGCCGACGCCTGTGTTGCCGCGAAGTTGTTAGTTCTGGAATCCCAGGGAGAAGCTAATGATCTGCGTATCGTCTTCGTCATCCTTTGTGATCGGAATGGCGAGGTCAATCGCGATCGGCACTTGTCCGAGGAACGGCAGGGTCAAGCGCACTCCAGCCCCGATGCTGGTTCGGATTGTACCGATTTCGACGCTCGGCTCAACCGTGCCGAAGTCGGTGAACACTACGCCACGCAGGCTTTCAGCGTAAAGTGGGAAACTGATCTCCGCCGTGCCAGTCAAGCTGAAATCGCCGCCGATGCGATCGTCGTCGGGGCCTGAGCGCGGGCTGACGCCGCGGTAGGCGAATCCCCGGATCGATCCGATGCCGCCGCCATAAAACCGCTCGAAGAACGGATCGTCGCCGGTGATGTATCCGGCATCGAAGTGCAGGCCGAAGATTGTTTTGCGATCCAGCAGGTCCTCGGAAATGGTCTTGTAGTAGTCGAAGCCGGCGGTGAAGCGCTGGAAGTTGTAATCGCCGCCCAGCAGGCCGAATGATTCCCAGCCGAGCGAGGTCGTGGTTCCTCGGTAAGGGACCAGCCCGCGGTTGGTCGTATCGCGCCGACCGGAGATTCCGATGCTGGTCAGCACGCTGTTGCCTTCGGCCTCGAGGATTTCCACAGCCCGGATTTCCTTGTCCTCGATATCGTGGATGTCGACGTTTTCGGCGCGAAGCGAAAGACGCGCCGAATAGACGTAATCAAATCGCTTATCGAGTGACAACCGCCCGCCGAGGCGCTGATCGGTGTAGTTCTCGCGGACGCGGTTTCGCAGGTACGCTTCGGCGCCGAAGCCGTAGGGCTGATCGAACACATACGGATCGAAGAACCGGATCGACGCGTTGGTCTGGCTGGTGCCGGGCTCAAAGCTTAGCCGCAGCGTTTGGCCCGCGCCGGTGAAGGCCTTGTCGCTGAACAGCTCGCCCCAGCTTCGCGGCCAATTGGTGATGTCAAAGTTCTTCTGCTCGTACGTGAGGTTGCCACCCACGCCGCCGTTGCTATTGATGCCAGCGCCGACGCTGAGATTGGCGCTGCTGCCTTCCTTCACCTCGACCAGAATGTCGCGCGTTTCCGGGTCATCACCCGTGGGCGAAATGTTCACCGACGTGAACAAACCAGGCACGGCGCGAATGCGATCGGTCGCATCCTGCAACTCACCGGCGTTGTACAACTGACCCGGGCGGACACGCATCTCGCGCAGGATTACTTTGTCCTGCACCTTGGTGTTGCCCTTGACGATGATGCGGCCCATGCGGAACGGCTTGCCTTCGGAGACGTTGTAAACCAGTTCGACGCGCCCAGCCTCGCGACGGAAAACGGTGTCAACTCCGAACGGGCTGCGAGAGTTGCCGATGCGCAGATAATCTGGATCGAGCGAGCCCGGCTGATAGATAAAACCATACGGGCTGTACGCGCGCACGACCTGGCGAATGTCGCGCTGCAACACCTCGTTATCGAACGGCTGGCCTTCGACGAGCTTCAGATCTTTCCGCAGCTCGGCCTCGCCGACGCTGGCGTTGCCTTTGAAGGTGATCTTATCGACGACGTATCGCACGCCTTCTTCGACAACGAAGTCCACCTGCACTTCGGACAAGTCCGGCGAAAAGATGATCTTCCTGCCAACGCGCGCGTCGAAGAAACCCTTCTGCTGATAATACTTCCGCACCGATGCCACGTCGTCATCGATCTGACTCGCATCGTACGTGCCGGGCCGGAAAATCCAGATCCAATGACGCGTTTGGATCTGATCCTTGAGGCGGTCATCCGAGAACGAATGGTTGCCGCGGAAGTTGACCTTCCGCACGCGAACGTTCGGCCCTTCGACAACGTTGAAGACCAGCGTTCCGGTTTTGCCGAGCTGTTCCGAATCGAAATCGACGTGCGCGAACGGGTAGTTCTTATCTTTGTAGAGATTCTCGATTGCCTGCTTGGAAAGCGAAATGCGGAACCGATCGATCGCTTCGCCGGGCTTCACATCAATCGCCTGGCGGATGCTGAATTCGTCGATGTTGGCGTTGCCCTGGATGCGAATGTCGCGGATCTGCCGCTGCTCGCTGACGGTGAAGACGACAATCACGCCGCCGGTTGCGGTGGGTTCGACTTTCGCTTCAACGTTGGAGAATTTGCGCAGGCCGTAGATGCGTTGATAGTCTTCCTGTGCGGTGGCCGGATCGAATCGCTCGCCGACGCGCGAGCGCACGAGATTGAGGATGATTGCGGTGGGAACTTCGGTGTTGCCAACAACGCGAACGTCTTCGATCCGTCGGCCGGTAAGCGAGCCCGAGGCGCCAACGTCCGCCGGTCGATTTGCTGTGGGCCGAGCGCCCGCCGGCGGGGCAGCAGGCGAAGTCGCGGTCGGTGGAGATGGGGCGGGCCGAGTCTGAGCCAGCACCGCCGACGATGGCAGGGTCATGCTGACAACGATCATGCCGACGCCGAGACGACGCGTCAGACGATACAGCGTCATCGAGCCAAGCTGAGGTGATCTCACGCGGTGGCGCTTCCCTGTGAATCCGTTCCCATCCATCGCACCGCAGCGCTCGCCGCGATTCGCGTGAGGCGAAGTGTATTCGGGGAGGAGTGGATGTCAAAACACGCGGGCCGCGCGCGCTGGACGATTGTCTGAAGGAAGCAAATCTCGGACAGCGATCGAGCTCACCAATTGTCCTGCGATGACCAACTCTACCGAATCGCTCGGCGAAAAGACCGCGCGAGCGCGATACGCCGGGGCTGGCGTGTAGCCAGTCGGCTCCGTATACACTTCGAGCTGTGAGTCGACGAGGTTGATGATCCAGTAAATCGCGATACCCGCGCGAGTGTAGATGCGGGCCTTGTCACGTCGGTCTTCTGCCAGAGATCGCTCGGCGATCTCGAATGGCTCGGTCATTCAAACGATCGCCGCACGGTTGTTCCGGTGCTCGTCGCTCAATCGCTCGCGAATTGCCAGTCAACATCCACAACCTTGTCGGCGACGTCATAGTAGTACCACGCGTAGTTAAGACCGAAAAAATGGTGAAAGTCCGGACCGAAATAGCGCTCGAGGCTGGCGACTGGTTGGCCAGTGCGCCGCTCGCTGTTAAGTGCACGTTCACGAACGCCAGGCAGATCAAAACTCTCCCACCCGCCCGCCGGACGCGTGGCCGCGTAATAGGACGGGTAGGGCCTATGCGGTAGCGGCTCGTCCCACTTCTTACGAACATCCTCGCGCGTCGTTCGGCCCGGCGGGTAGATCCTCAGCAATTCCTGACGTCGCTCGTCCGTATGCTCCGCGGCGGATTTGCATCCGACCATCGCGTAGCAAATCGCAACGCCAAGGATGATTAACGTGAGGCGGTGCATCATGAAATAACTCGCTTATTCCTCGACTTTGTAGTTCGCCTCGCCGGAGATCGTCAAGATCATTGCACTCGCGCGCTCAAACGACACCTCCTGCCTCGCCAAGACGCGTGCAGATGCGAAATCGGGATTGCGCAGAAGCGCGAGCAGCATGTGCTCGGTGCCGACATGTTTGTGGCCGAGCTCTCGCGCGATCTCGATTGCTTCTTGAATCGCCACCTTGAAATCACGTGTTTGCGGAAGCTTGGTCGGCGCCGTTCCAGCGTCCAAGCTGCGCGGCTGGTTTTCCAGGTCTCGCCGCAGCTCGTGAAGATCAACGCCCATCCGACTCAGCGCCAGATGACAGAGCCCGCGCGGCTCCTTCGTAAGGCCGAGCAATAGTTCCGCGTCACCAATGATCTTCCCGCCCAGGCGGTGCGTCTCCTGATTGGCGATCGCGACGGCGATGCGCGCGATCTTCGTAACCTGCTCAAACATTTCCACCTTCCGTTCAGGATTCGATTCTACCATTCCGTTCGCGCAAATCTCTGCCCCGTCGGTGATTGGGCCAGGACCAGTTTGTTGTCCACATCGGTCGTGGATTTTGGCCGCTTTCGTGGGTGTTTTGAGGTAAAATGATCGAGCCGCCACGCGGTATGCTCGCCGGTCGCGGTGAGGTCGCTCGCTAACGCACCTACGCCGGGCACGATCCAGTTCACGCAATTTGACAGGCGCTTCTTGCTCGGTTTTCAGTTCGCGAAAGTCCGGAGGCGAACCCAAAAGAGCCAAATGCTGAGCGGCTGCGCAATCGTTGGCCGGGCCGGGAGATGGCGGAAGAATAAAAGGCGGTGTGGTGCGAAAAGATGAGCGAATCGAGCGGAGCGAAGCCAAAGAATCAGGGGTCGAAACCGGTGCTCGGCGATGGTTGGCCGATGGCGCGAGGATGCTGCGGAAGGGTCAGGCGGTGGTTAGCGGACGGTTGATCGCACCCTTGCGGTTGCGAGCGTCTACGCGATGTACGCCTTCTTCTTCCGCCCGCTCAGATAGCTCTCCATGATGCAGCTCGCGAGCTGGCCGCTGTTTGTATAGAACGCGACGCCCTTGGTCAGCTTGGTCAGTTGGTCGACGAAGCCGACCCAGTCCATGCCCCAATAGTCCTCGATGAGCGCGAATGTCGCGATCCGGCAGCCTTCCTTCACGCTCAGCACCGCTTCCTTCAACGTCGCGACGGTGCTGCGTTCATCGGGTGGATACAGAAGGTAAACGTGATCGCCTTGCACGTGCGCGGTGGGCTGGCCGTCGGTGATGATGAAGATCTGTTTGTTCTCGCTCGTGCGTTTGCGAAGGATCCGCCTGGCCATCTGCAGGCCCATGTGCAGGTTCGTGAAATGCTGCGGGGCCTGATCGAGCTTGTCGATCGGGACTTTCAGGCGGACCTGATAATCGTAGATCGTCACCGGCTTGGGCATCATCAGCGGCAACGCGATCTCGGGGATTTTCGCGGCGCCGGAATAGAAGCCGACGAAGTCGATGCTGTCCTGGGGGAACTTCGAACGGATGAGTCCCTGCATCGCCAGCGCGACTTTTTTCGCGGCGAGGAAACGTCCGTACCGCATCATCGAGCCAGACATGTCCAGGAGGACGACGGTCGAGCAACTGGTAACTCCTTCGTGGAGATGGAGTTCGAAATCCGATTCCTTGAACTGGATTTTTCCCTTGCGAAGTTGCGCGTCGGACACGCCCGCTGAAGCGGGCTCGCCAATGGCGCTTGCGCGCACGAGCGCGTTGTGAAGGGTTTGATGTAGGTCGAGTTCGCTGACGGGATCACCGTACTGATACGGTTTGGTTCCTTCGATGCGTTCGCCACCGAGTCCGGGCGTGACTTTTTCGTGACCTTCGCGTTGACCATCGCGCATGTTCGCGAAGACTTCCATGAGCGCGCGTTGCTGCATGCGCCCGACGGCTTTGGGCGTCAGTCGCAGTTTTCCTTTGCCGTCCTTGTCGAGCATGCCCTCTTGAAGCATCTGCTCGAGAAGCTCCGATTGCTCGGCGTTCTTCGGGTCGTTCATCATCTGCTGGATGGCGCGCAGCGCCTGCTCGCCGTATTGCAGAATGAACTGCATGAGTTGGTCGGAGCCGAAGAGTTTGTCGGGCGTTGGAAACTCGCCGCCGTCGAATTCGCCGTAGTAATACTTCATGGCGGGAGGATTGTAGCCCGCGATGCGAGGTAATGATGGGAAACCAGAAAGAAAAGCGCGAGTGGGCTATTTATAAACGACCCTGCGCCGCGGCAAGGCCGAGCCGTTCATCAGGATCCGGTTGGCGCCGACTTGCACCGTCATCGTCAGGGTGATGGTGGTTCCATCGGTGGTGAACTGTGCATTGCTGACGTTACGCGCCATCACGTACGTTTGCGGCACTAGCAGAGAGTTCAACGTCATCGTTAGCTGGCGATTGACGTTATCGAGCGCGTATGTGCGTTTCTCGCCGCTGTAGAGCGTCAGCTCGAGCGAATCCGACTCGACCACCCCGGACTGGCAGCGTCGCGCTTCAGTCATGATCTGATTGACGCAGACCCGGGCAGCCTGCGAGGCGCGGAAGAACTGATCGTTCTGTTCAACGATTCGGGAAGACGACACCCACGCCAGCGCAACGGCGGTCAAGACCAGTGACGAGATCGTCAGGCTGATCAGGAGTTCCGGCAGGCCCAAGCCGCGCCGAGCGGTGCGCCAACTGCGGCGATTTCGCGGGTCTCGAATCATTGTGTCGGCTCCTGATAGGTGCTCGGGTTGGCCTGATAGTATTGGCTGTATGTCACCCCTTCCGAGGGAACGTTCGAAGTGCCGGTCGCCGTGAAGCGCACCGACTTGGCGCCGTTGAACACGATGGAATTGCTCGTCGGCGAGAGTGTCATCAGCGTTCCGAGGTCGATTTGCAAGTCGGCGGCGCCTTGAAAATCGAACGTGTTGACGACGATGTTTCCTTTGACGGTACCGCCTGAACTGCCGGTCATCACCATCGCCGCGTTCGGTGCCAGCACCGCGACCCCGCTCACCGCACGGACCGAATTGAATGCGGGTTGGTTCGGCACGGGGGACATCGTCAAGTTGCCCTTGAACGTCAACGAGTCGGTCGTCGAAGTGCCGGCCTCCATGACGATGAACCCTTGGAGATTGAAGTTGCCGTTGAACGTGACCTGGTTTGGCGATTCGATGTACATCAGCCCTTGCACTGTGTCATTGCCATTGAATTTCGGGTTGGTGTTCTTCTTGATCAGGATGTTCTGCTGGGTCTTGGCGTTACTGACGTAAGCGTGGGCCGCGTAGTGCTTGTACACAGTCGGGTCAAAGGTCGGGAATTCCGGAGCGACGTCGGTTGAATGGACGTGATCCTGGAGGATTACGCTGGTCAGCGAGCTGCCACCGACATTGCCGCCGGACACAAGAACCGAGGCGGTGTCCATCAGCGTTAAGTCTCCGCCAATCGTTCCGCCGGTGACGACGAGGGAGGTTCCACTTGCCAGCGCGGAAAACATCCCCGCGATGTTCGGATTCACGCCGGCCACCGACGACACGGTTCCCTTCTTCATCACGATCTGACCTCTGGAGGCGACCGCGAAGTCGAAGATGCTGCTGTTTCGAGGCTGTCGTGAAAAGTCCATCGTGAGGTTGCGCTGAACGCTGGCGGAGCCGTAGAAGCCCTCAATCTTGACGACGATCTCGCCCGCCCAGTCAGTGATTGTCGCGCGGAAGCTCGCGTTCCCGGCCGGATCAAGCTTGATTGTCCCGCTGCCGGGAATCGTGATTGTGTTCCCGTCGCGCCCGATCGAGCCATTCTCCAGATTGCCGGTCCCATTCAACATGGTTTGCAGGTTGGGGTAGTAATGCTCGATTGCATCGGCCGGTTGAACGCTTGGAGGCACCGTTACCCGCGCAAGTTGCCGGCGCATAAAGTCCATGCCGCTCTCTGCGGCCAGGTATGCGCGGGCGATCTGTGCGTCGTTGCTGGAGATTTGCGATGACATTGTAGTCATGGCATAGAAACCGAGTGCGAGGGTGGAAATGAGCACGAGGTACATCATCGCGATCAGCGCGGTCACGCCTCGTCGGACCGGGCGCCGACGTTGATGCATCAGGCGGTGAACCATTCGATTGATCATGACTTCGTCCGATCGTGGTTGGTCTACGGCGTTGCGTTGAAGGAGTACCAGCTCAGGTCGCACACCTTCTGGTCATTGTGACTGACGGTGACGGTGATTCGGACGGCGGAAGGGTTCGGATCGACGAAATCGGTTGTCAGCTTCGTCGGGTCGACCGCTTGCACATCAATGGCCTGCCGCCATCCGGAGAACTCCGTGAGCACGACTCCGCGGCTGTCGTGCGGGGGGTCGTAGGAGGCGCCGTCGTACGCTGTGAGCTCCGAGTATGCGGATTGCAGCGTGAGTTCCCTGATGTTCCGCGCAAGGTTGATGCCCGAGGTAAGCTCCGACGAATCGAGATTCGCCACCGTGCCCGCCGCCAGCAGTTGTAGCATGGCCACAAAAGCCACACCGACAATCATGATCGCCAGCGACGCTTCAAGGAGTGTAAACCCGCTTCGCGTCCGCGATACTAAGCGTGCCGCCGCAGTTATTGGAATGTCCGTGTTCACTCATGCGCTATCGGACCGAGCTGTGGGGGCAATAATCGAAATGTGGAGCACTGAGCATTACCACGCATTGCGTCGTGGCATTACAGATGATGAGAGCGTTACAAGCTGACCGTCTTCGACCTCGTTCATGTCTGCGAGGTTGCCGGCGGTCTGGAGGGTGAGCAGGATCGTGGCGCGGCGGAGGAGATCGAAATCTCCGCCCGCGCGTATGGCCGCGGGACTTTTCATCGGTTCCATTTTGACCTGGAACGCGACCACGCCTCGCGCCAGCACGTGCGCGGTGCCGTCCTTGCTCATGACGATGCGGTGGTTGACGGCGTCGAACTCGACGTCGATCTGCTCGCCGGCCTCATTGAACATCGAGATGCCGGTGTCGGTGACCAGCGTGCCGTTGGCGAAGTTGGTGATGGGCGTCGCGTTGATCGGCTGATGCTCTTTGCACGTCCGAATGTACGTCGCCAGCCGGTTCAACCCAAGCCGGCCGCGCTGCATCAAGTTGGATTGTTCTTCGTTGATCGCGTAGGCGCGGAACGATGCGTCGGTCGCCACCGCGACGGCGGTAAGCAGGGCGGCGCTGATCGCGAGCGCGACGAGAAGCTCGACCAATCCGACACCGCGATGTCGGCCACGTCGTCCAGTCATTGGAGGAGCGATGCCGTTGTTACTGAACACTGTAACCTTCCTTGTACGAATCGGTGTCCGGCAGGACGTCGATGGCGATGTTGATGCCATCGGGCAGCGCGCGGTTGGGGTTGTAGCGGATGTCGAGGCGGCCATAACCGCCTTCGGGCATGGCGCTGGGGTTGGTGTCGCCGTCGCTGGGGCCGAAGTAGCCCAGCGTCGTGTTGCCGGCGCCGTCGCCGGTGACGATAATCGCGCCGTCGACGTTGCTCGTGCCGCGGATGTCGATGTTGCCCGCGACCACCACACCGATCATCAAGCTCGGCGCGGCCGTGGGGTTGGTGAAAGATCCCATTTCGATGTTCGTGTTCGGCGCGACGATCGTCGCGGTCTGATCGACCTGATTGTTGAACAGCGTCGCGCCCGTGAACTCCCAGGAGTTGCTGAAGTGCGTGTACGCCGTCGCTGCGGTTCCCGCGACGGGACCTTTGAAGTTGCAGTTGTTGAACCGGACGTTGTTGCCAAGCTGCGAGCCCTTGGTGATCAACTCGCCCGCTGCGGGCGTGCCGGTCGCAACCAGTACTGCCGTCGTGGTGAAGCTGCCCGTTCCGGTAACCTTGGTCTTCGACCAGGTCATTCCGTCGTCTTTGTTGGTTGTGGTCGAGCCGCTGGAGTTCGTGATGGTCTTCGTCATGTCGACGAACGTCACGCCTTCAAACGTGCAGCCGTCGAACAGCGCATTCGTACCCTTCTCGATGATGCAGTTGCGGAAGGTCACGTTCTTGTAAACCGGCCGCTTGTACGTGGCCTGATACGTGGTCGAACCGAACGGCGTTTTCTCGGTGACCGTTCCGTTGTTCGCCCGGGCGGCGGTGATCTTTTTGCCGATGACCGTGGCGCCCTGTGCGGGGGTGCTCGTCATGGCCGGCGGATCGACACCGCCCACCTTGATCTGCGTGTGAAAGCCTTCCGCGCACGCGTCGAAGTTCGCCGGCGAGAGGTCGAGCAGATCTGTTTGCGCAGCGCCGAACTTGATCGGCGGCGCGCCGATGTCGGTCGGCGTGATCGGGCCCTGGATCCAGCTCGAGATCGTCTCCCCCGCGCCGGCGATCGCCGAGTTCCACGCCTCGGCGGTCGTCGTCATCGTCAGCGTGCCTTTGATCTTGGCGTAGCCGTCCTTTGTGTCGAGCACGCTGTCCTGATAGCCAGCGCGGATGACGTCGCCGCTGAACAACGGAGCGCCGAGCCCGTCGATCAACTGAAACAGGTTCGATTCGCGCGATTGGCCGGTCGACGAGTTGGTGAACTCGGCGCTGCTCAGCTTGCGGTCGTTGTTGCTGTCGTACTGTTTGACGAGCAGGTCGAACTCGTCGATGAACCCGTCCTGCGTGTAGTCGGTGTAGCCCGCGTTCGCCGCCGCGGTTGCTTCCGCGGTATTCGACATGGCAACGCGCCCGTCATAGCCGGCGTGGTTGTTTTTCAGGAAGGTCTCGAAGTTCAGGACCTTTGTCTTCAGCGCGTTGTCGAAGTGCTGGAAGTCGCTGAGCATCTGGATGGCCGGATACTTATTCGCCGTCGCCATCGCGACGTTGCCCTCGATGATGGTGTCGCGGCCAACCTGGATCGGCACCTTGCCGACGACTGCGAACTTGATCTTCTTGTCGAGTTTGAAATCCATCGCGACCGAGCGCTTGGCCAGCTTGTACGTGCCGGTGCAGCTCACACGGATGTAGCGGGCATCGAGCGGATCGCCCGCGCCGATCGGGTGCTTGGTGATCTTCAGCTTGAACGTGCCGCCGCCGTTATCCAGGTTGATCATGGCGGAGGTCATCTCGTTAGCGGTCACGGTCCACGGGCGCTCGGCGGCGTTCTGAAGCTGGTTCCAGTTGGTCGATCCGTTCACGGTGGATGCGCCAAAGTCATTCACGATCGCCGTCTGCAACGTCGGCCAGAGCGTGCTGGCCACGCTGGCGGTGATGTTGCCGACGGTGGTCTTGGGGCGCTGCATTTTCAGGAAGCGATACTGCATCCAGCGCAGCCCGGATTCGGCCGAGTCCTGCGCGCGGGCGACTTCCGCGAGGTTCGAGGCGCTCTGCGTGTTCGAAGTGGACAAGCCGAGCATCGCGACCGAGAGCGTCGTGAACAGCACGAGGAACAGCATCGCCAGCATCGCGGCCGCGCCGCGACGAATGCGGCGCACGCGGGGCGTGTGTCGCGTCGATCGAGTTTTCACAAGCGTCGTTTTCATCTGTCACATCCGATCAGTTATCCAACCTCACCCATGACGCTCGATAAACTTCCTGGGCCGTGTCTGTCGGTTTGGCGCGATACAGGACGCGCACGCGAACGCGTGCGGCGCCGGTGTACGTCGTCTTGCTGATTTCCAAGGCACTATCGTTCGTGTTCGAGTTCAGCTTGTTCGGGAACACAGGAACGACGCTGACGACCTGCGAGTATTGTCCGAGCGACGTGATCGTCGCACGCAGCGAATCGACGGGCGGGTTGTACGTCTGCCCGTCAAAGTCATCGATGTCGTCGAAACTGTTCAGCGTTTCGCCCGCTTCGAACCCGAAGTTCGTTCGTCCGCTGATCGGATCGTTGAACGACAGGCCGACCATCGCTTCGCGAACGTGCGAGGTGAGCAGCATGGCGGTCGTCGTCTGGTTCGACGTGTTGCTCTGTTGCGAGCACGCCGAGAACAGCCGGATCGATGCCACGACGCCCACGCCGACGATGACCATCGCCAGTGCGCATTCGATCAGCGTGAAGCCGCGCCGCAGTGCCCGAAGTTGTTTAGAACGTCCGATCACTACTGCGATATCGGATACACGCAGGCCATGGTCAACCGATGCACCGCGGCAAGCATCGCTGGCGGCGTTTCGTAATGCTGCGCCGCACGTCGTCGGCGGCACATCCCGTCCATTGTGACGCTGGACACGCGTGTTCGCCGATAACTGAGGTCGTATGGCTATCGCGCCCATCCTGTTGCTGACGATCTCGAATGTGTTCATGACGTTCGCCTGGTATTGGCACCTGACCAACAGGCAACTCAAGGCCGCCCCGATCTGGATCGTGATCCTGGCCAGTTGGGGGATTGCGTTCTTCGAGTACTGTTTTCAGGTGCCGGGAAATCGGCTGGGGTATCGGGCGGGCTTCAGCGCCTCGCAACTGAAGATCATGCAGGAGGTCATCACGCTGGTGGTGTTCTGCGTGTTTGCCCGGATCGTGATGAAGGAAGCGATTACGTGGAACTATTACGTCGGCTTCCTATTTGTACTGATCGGCGTTTACTTCGTGTTCGGTTTTAAGTCGCCTCCTTTGCCGCTGACGGGACCGTAGCGGGCTTATTGCCCTTGAGCGCGGCCGCGCGTTCGGCGGGGCTCATGACCTTGATGTTGACGAGACCGAGCAGCAATCGTCGCAGGCGATCGAGCGCATCGGTGCGCGGGACGGTGATCTGCTCGCGCGCGATCAGATCCTTGATCTGCACGGTCTGATCCTTCAACTCGGCATCGCCGACGATCAGCGCGTAATCCGCCTGGGCGCGATCGGCCAGCGTGAACTGCGCCTTCATCGCCCGGCCGGCGAGGTCCATGTCGGCTTGGATGCCGGCGGCGCGGAGGTCGTTCATCAGCAAGAAGTTAGCAGCGCGAGCTTCGGCATTCTGCGAGACCAGCCAAACGAGCGGCGCCGCCTGGGGCCGGCGCAGCTCGACGCCTTGTGATTCCAGCGCGATGAGCAATCGTTCCAGCCCGCTGCCGAATCCAACGCCAGGCGTCGGTCGGCCGCCGAGCTGTTCGACGAGGTTGTCGTATCGTCCGCCGCCGCCTAGCGCGTTCTGGGCGCCGAGTCCACCTGCGGTGACTTCCCAGATCGTGCCGCTGTAATAGTCGAAGCCGCGAACGAGCGTGCCGTCGAGCGTGAACTTCACGCCCGCCTGCTGAAGCAGGCTCGCCACGCGCTCGAAGTGGGCGCGGCTTGCGTCCGAGAGTGATTCCTTCGCGGACGGCGCGCCTTGGATCGCTTCGAGGTCGCGCTTGTCTTTACTGTCCAGAATCCGCAGCGGATTCGTCTGCATTCGTCGCTGCGAATCTTCGCTGAGATCAGACAGCTTCGGCGTGAGATACTGAACCAGCGCATCGCGATAGCGCTGCTTGCTCTCGGCATCAC
>JACMJD010000590.1 GCA_014380825.1 Phycisphaerae bacterium
AAAGCCCGGATCGCGATGAACGCCTCCGGGCTTTTTGTTTGTGCAGTGATAACGCAGAGGAGTGGTGTCATGAAACGCAAGGATCGATTCGCGTCGAAGGACGGCTTCTTCTACGCCTTGGTCATCCTCGCCACGCTAGTCGTGACGAGGTATGGTTTCTTGGTCGAACTTGTCGAGCTAACAGGTGTTTTCGGGGCCTAGGGCGCGTGAGCGCACAAAGCTTCTGGGGCCGCAGTGGCTATACGAACACCTAAGCGCGAAGACAGAGGAGGAGAAGAAGCGAGTGGCAGCCGAGTTACCGGCCGGCCGGCGCGCGATTCCCCCGATCGCACGCCACCGGTCGGAGCGCGGCCGTTACTTAATTGTTGATCCACTAACCATGCTTCGCCGCGGACCAGCCGTGCGAAACCAAGTGGGTTTCTGCGACTGACTTCGCTCCCGGCTCGATTGTTGTCGCCATCGAGTCGTTCTAACGGTTCAGAAATCCGAACAACGAAACCACCGCCAGTATCTCGACGATCTCGCCGTCATCCCAATGCGCGCGCAACTCTGCCTCGATCGCGGGCGTGACTGCATTCGGTACAGACGCAGCAGCGATTGCAAACCCAAACGCGGCGCGCTCAGCCGCGGTGAATAGGCCGCTCGACCGAAAGTTCCAAATCTGCTCCAGCCGCTCAGCAGTTGCGCCGTAGCGAGTCGCAGCAAGCGCCGTATGCGCCTGGCAATAGCGGCAACCTGCGGCAGTCGACGCAAGCAATCCGATCAACCGCTTCTGCTCGGAAGTCAGGCGTCCCTCGTTTCGCATCACAGCACGATTTAACTCGATGAACGCGCGTGCAATGGCGGGCCGTCGCTGCATCGTTAACACCGAGTTCGGCACAAAGCCGAGCGTTTCGAAGAAGAACTTCGCCAGTTCTGTGACGTCGGCGTCGTAGTCTGACGGAAGCGGCGCGACCAAGGGCATCGTCTGTTACGCGATCAACTTGACAGATAAGCCGGGCAGCGCGATGCCTCTCAACTCCGTGCTCCACGTTTCACCAGCATGGACTGACAGCGCTGCCGTCAGAGTACCGGTGCTCACCATCTCGCCCGCCTGCAGTGGTGCATATCGCGGCTGCTTCGCGAGTACCGCAATCAAATGTGCGACGGCGGCCAGCGGACTGCCGAGCACGTTAGAGCCTCTGCCGACTTCACATAATTTTCCTTCACACGACAGGGCGATCGAAAAGCGCTCGAGTGCCGTGATCAAATCTGGAGCCAGCCGGTCGACGGGCTGCGGTTCGCCCACCAGAAGCATTCCATGCAGCCCGCTGTCAGCGACAGTATCGGGCGCCTGAAACTTCCAGTCGGGAAAATGCGATTGCACGATTTCAAATGCGTGCGCGATCCAGTCAATGCACTCGAGTATTGCCGAAGGGTCTGCGTCGACTGAAGGCGTCGAACCAAAGTGGACGACGATCTCTGGCTCGATCTTCGGGTCGGCGAATCGTCCGATGCTGCACACCCCGATGTTGCCGGACAGGCGAACGACGGTCGTGTCATAGATGTAAGCCCACATCGGTTCGCTCACTTCGTACAGCGTCAACATCTCCGGATTGGTGAACCAGATCTTTCGCCCCACCGGCACCTCTCCCGCTTCGAGCCGAGCTTGATGAATCATATGAGCCACTTCGTAGGCCGTATGTACGTCGAAGCCGCTCAGTCGCGATGTGAATGGCTCG
>JACMJD010000591.1 GCA_014380825.1 Phycisphaerae bacterium
CCCGTCTCATGTTGAAACGCACGCCGGTCTACGATTTTCACGTCTCTGCGGGCGCGCGCATGGTTGAATTCGCTGGCTGGGAGATGCCGATCGTTTATCGATCGATCATCGACGAGCACGAGCAGACGCGAAAATCCGGCAGCATCTTCGATGTGTCGCACATGGGCCGGCTGCATTTCACCGGCAAAGATGCGATGAGATTCCTGGATCGCGTCGTGACCCGAAAAATCGCCGACATGGTAGTCGGCCAAAGCCGTTATTCGCTCGTGTGCAATGCGGGCGGCGGGATGCTGGACGACGTGATCGTCAGCCGGGACAGCAAGCACTGGCTGATGGTCTGCAACGCAAGCAATCGCGAGAAACTGCTCAAACATTTCGGCGACGTGCGACGATCAGGCGATTGGGATTTTGACCTGGCCGATCAAACTGAAGCGACAGTGATGGTCGCGATCCAGGGGCCGAAGGTGATCGACAAAGTCGGCGACGCGCTGTCGCAGGATCTGAAGAACCTCAAGCGATATCACTTCATCTCCGACAGCTTCATGCTGGTGAAATACTCGGTCTTCCGCAGCGGTTACACTGGCGAAGACGGCGTTGAAATCATCCTGCCCGGGAAAATGGCGGGCATGGCCATGAAGCTGTTGGCCGGGAAAATGGACAGGCCCGATGCAACGCTCAAGCCCGCTGGCTTGGGCGCGCGCGATACGCTTCGACTCGAAGCGGGCATGCCGTTGTACGGACACGAGCTGAGCGAATCGATCGATCCAATCTCTGCCGGCTTGGGCTGGGCGGTCGATCTGACGAAAGAATTCATCGGCGTCGAGCCGCTGCGCGTGATCAAGGAAAAAGGCCCGGCGCGCAAGCTCGTCGGCCTGGAACTCGAGGGCCGACGCATCGCGCGACAAGGAACGACGGTACGCTCGGGCGACGCCAACATCGGTGAAGTCACCAGCGGCACGTTCGGGCCAACGGTACAGAAATCGATCGCGATGGCGTATGTCGACGCGAACCACGCCGCCCACGACACGCAGGTTCTGATTGATCTGAAGGGTGAGATGATTCCGGCACGCGTCGTGAAATTGCCGTTTTACAAACGTCCCCAGTGAGAAAATATCATGCCGGTTCCTAACGATCGCACGTATCTCCAAACACACGAATGGCACAAGCTCGACGGCGACACCGTCACGCTCGGCATCACGCAGATCGCGGCGGACGAGCTGACGGACATCACATACGTCAGCCTGCCCAAGGTCGGCGACAAGATCGCGGCCAACGGGCGCTTTGGCGAGATCGAATCCGTCAAAGCAACCAGCGATCTGTACAGCGGCGTCGGCGGAACGGTCACCGCGATTAACGCGGAACTGAATTCGAGTCCCGGATTGGTGAATACCGATCCGTACGAAAAGGGCTGGATGATCAAGCTCAAGCCCGACAACGCCGGCGAAGTGCAGAAACTGCTGAACAGCGCCGATTATCTGAAAAAAACCGGGCATTGAATCGTGGCATGGGCGTCTCGCCCGTGCACAATGCTGCGTAGCAGCACCGTGGTCGCTTGCGCGAATGCGCACGGGC
>JACMJD010000052.1 GCA_014380825.1 Phycisphaerae bacterium
CGTCATCGGTGTCAGCTCGGATGGCTTCCCGACAGCAGTGTTTCCGGTCGCGATCGCCGGGGCGATCTTCCATGTGAACAGATACAGCGGCAGATTCCACGGGCTGATCAACCCCGCCACCCCGCGCGGCTGGCGCAGCGTGTAATTCAATGCGCGATCGTCGGTCAGATGCGCTTCGGATTCGCTGTGCAGAATGGCCGTCGCGAAGAACCGGAAGTTGGCGGCCGCGCGCGGAATGTCGACCAATCGCGCCAGCGCGATCGGCTTGCCGGTGTCGATGCTCTCGGCCTTGGCGAGTTTCTCCAGATTTGCGTCGATCAGGTCCGCCAGGTTCAGCAGGATTCGCGATCGTTTCTCCGCGGGCGTGTGCGACCAAGACGGGAAGGCGCGCTCGGCCGCCTCGACGGCGCGATCGATATCCCGTTCGTCGCTATCCGCAACCAGAGAATAGGTTTCGCCGGTTGCGGGCTCGACGTTGTCGAGAAACGCCCCGCCGGCTGGTTCGACGAACCGTCCGTCGATAAAATTCGGAATCCGCAGCATGCAATTAGGAAATATACCATCGCGACGTGATGATTCGCGAATGCCCCAAGCGCCGCCCCAGACGACGCCCCAAACGACACCGGCGACGACGACGGGCGCCAGCACCGATGCCGACGCGCTGGATCAACTCGACGCCGAGCTGCACGAAGTCGGCGCGCTGCCGGACAACGAATCGGTTCGCAACCATCTCGTGAATCAGCCACTGATCGGCTCACAGTGCTTCGATCGCAACATCAGTTTGTTTATCGAATCAAGCCGGGTGGTCGGACTGCAATTGCGACAGCTCTCGCTGAGCGATATTCCTGAGTCGATCTGGCGATTTGAAAATCTCCGCACGCTGAATCTCGCCGAGAACAAAATTCAAACCGTCGCCGACGAGCTTGGTCAGCTTGTGAATCTGACGATGCTCGACCTCGGCCACAACCAGATCACCGCCCTGCCCGAATCCCTCGGCCAACTGCGATCGCTGCGCGATTTTCTGTACCTGCACGACAATCGCCTGATCATGCTGCCCAGCTCGATCGGTCAGTTATCAAGGCTGAGGTATCTGAATATCAGCGACAACCAGCTCGTCTTTCTGACCGACACACTCGCTCAGCTCGGCGAACTCTGCGACTTGCTGGTCGAGCGCAATCAGCTCGAAGATCTTCCCGCGTCGGTCGGACGATTATCACATCTGTCGACGCTCAGCCTGCGCAACAACCGCCTCGCGACTCTGCCCGAACTGTCCGGCCTGACCAATCTGCAAAACCTGGATCTGCGCGGAAACCGGTTTGAATCGCTGCCCGCCTGGATCGCGAGCCTGCCTTACCTGTCCAGGCTCGATCTGCGATGGAATCGGCTGACGAAGATTCCGGCCGGTTTGGACGACGTGCGCGTACTTCTGTGATCACAATCGCGGATCGACCGGTTCGCTCTCCAGCGCCATCACGCCGAACACGCATTCGTGAACGCGGCGCAGTGGCTCCCGACGGACGAATCGTTCGAGCGATTCGACGCCCAGCGCGAACTCGCGCAGCGCCAGCGATCGCTTAGCGGCCAATCCGCGCGAACGCAGGCGGTCGAGATTGATCGGATCGTCATATTCCGGCCCATAGATGATGCGGAGATATTCCTTGCCGCGGCACTTGATCGCGGGCTGCACGAGGCCGCGCTTGCCGCGCACGATGAATTCGAGCGGCTTGATGACCATGCCTTCGCCGCCTCGCGCGGTGAGCTGTTCCCACCATGCAACACCTTCGTTGACGCTGGCCGGGTCGAACGTGTCGACGGATTTGCATTCGGTCGCCATGAGGATCGAATTCGGCACCGCGAGCTTCGCCAGCGTCTGCATATGCCAAGCGTGATCTTTGTCGACGTGCACGCGCCCCTCGCTGGCCAGCAGATGGAACGGCGCGAGCTTCAGATCATTCGCGGAATTCACCGGCCAGCAGTATTGACGATACGCGTCAACATACTGCGTCACGCGCTGCTGTCGCGCGCGATGATGGTCCAGCAGTGCCGTCACTTCTGCCGATTCACTTCTCGCGCTCGTCTGCTCAAGCACTTTCACGACATCCGCAATCGCCGCCCGTCCCGACGATCCGACGGCCGCATACTGATGCTTCAACAATTCCTGCGCCTTGGCCGACCAGGGCATCAGCTCGCAGTCGAGGCAGAACCAGTCGCTGTCAAATTCCTCCCAGAAATTGGCGGCGTCCAGCGCGGAGCGAATCTGGGCGAGCACTTGCGCTTCGACATTTCGATCATCGAAGAACCGCCGCCCAGTGCGCGTGTAAATGATGCCGCTGCCATCATCGGTGATGCCGAATCGCTTCGCCGCCGCCGCTTCGTCGCGACAGACGATCGCCACGGCCCGGCTGCCCATGTGCTTTTCCTCGCAGATCACCTTGCCCACGCCGTTGTCCGAGAAGTATGCGAACGCTTCGCGCGGATGCTCCAGCAATCCCGGCTCGCGCGTGGTCTCGGTGGGCGACATCGTGGGCGGCAGATAAATCAGCCACTTGGGATTGGCGGCGAAGCGGCTCATCACCTCAAGTGCCGGGATCGCATTCTCTTCGCGCACGGTCACGCTGTGACTCAGCCGGGTCGTGATGATGCGTTTGCCGATCACGTCGGCGATGTCCAGCACGTCATCGTGTTGCTGCTGCGCCGACAGCGGCGCGCTGAGATCTGGCGCGAGAAACGGCTTCGACGGTTCCGCGTACGTCCGCTTCGCGGCGACCGAGATAATTTCCTTCTCCGGCCATCGCAGCGCGGACAGCTTTCCGCCGAACACGCAGCCGGTGTCGATGTTGATCGTGCGATTCAGCCAATCCGCTTCAGGCACCGGCGTGTGGCCGTAGACGACGTGTGCATCGCCGCGATATTCGCTCGCCCAGTTGTAACGCACGGGCAGACCGAACTCGTCGGTCTCGCCGGTCGTCTCACCGTACAGCGCGAACTCGCGCACGCGCCGACTCGCCCGGCCGATGTAGCGCTGCTTCATCCCCGCGTGTGCGACCACCAATCGCCCACCGTCCAGCACGTAATGCCCGACCAGCGAATCGAGAAACTCCGCGATCTCCTTTCGATATTCCAGCGGCTGCGACTCGAACTGTTGCAGCGTCTCGGCAAGCCCGTGCGTAATCTGAACATCTCGCCCGCGCAACTTGCGCACCAATTTCACATCATGATTTCCCGGCACGCACAACGCTTGGCCGTGCTCGCACATCGAGCGGACGAGATTCAGAACGTCAACGACTCTCGGCCCTCGATCCACCAGATCGCCCAGAAATAATGCCTTTCTTCCGGCCGGTGGAGCAACATTGGCCGGATCACTGGTCTCGTAACCCAGCGTCGCCAGCAGTTCGATCAACTCATCGAAACATCCATGTACATCGCCAATGATGTCGAACGGCCCACGATCTTCCTTGCGATTATTCCACAACGGCTGCCGCTCGATCGTGACCTGCTCGACTTCCTCAGCCGTGTTGAGCACATACACATATCGAAACCCCTCGCGCTCCAGCCCGCGCATCCCGCGCCGCAACTGCATCAACTGATTTCGCACCACGTGCCGTCCGAAATCTCGATCAGGCCGCTGCTTGTTTCGCTCGTGGCAGAGCTCTTCCTGCAGCTTCAGCACGATTGCCACGGGCAACACATCATGCTCGCGCGCCAGCTCGACCAGCGGCTTGCGCGATTCGGGCTGAACGTTCGTCGCATCGATTACAGTGACGAGGCCGCGCGCCAATCGTTTTCCCGCGACGTAATTCAACACATCAAACGCGTCGCCGGTGGCTTCCTGACTGTTCTCGTCATCGCTCACCAGCCCGCGGCAGAAGTCGGATGAGATGATCTCCGTCGGCTTAAAGTGTTTGCACGCGAACGTAGATTTCCCGCAACCACTGGGGCCGACGAGCGCGACGAGGGAGAATTCGGGGATGGTGATTTTCATTTCGGCTTGCGCGGCGCGAACAACCTGTCAGGTACGCTCCCGGTTTCCATCACGTTGTCATAGGCCACCGTAAGATGACTCGACCATTCGGCGTCATACGCCAGGAGCAGGTCTCGCATTAGTTTCTGATTGCAGCGTTCCCAGTCCAGCATGAGGTGGGGGATGTTGTGTATCGCGTCCATCAACGCAGCGATTTGCCGTTCGCGGTCCCCTGAGAGGCGATTCGAGATGCTCCCACACTCCCATGCAAGCAACCTCGCCTCGAGAGCGGCTCGATAGAGCACTTCGCTACACGCAAGCAAATGTCGATCTGGGGTGGTAGTCATGATCTTGGTTTCACGTCTTGAACACCGCCATCTGCGTCGCGGGGCCGACCTCTGGATCTTCCGGACCGACCGGCAGGAGCTTCACCACATATCCAAACCGCTCGGCGACGCGCGAACACCACGCTTGAAACTGTGCTCGCGTCCACTCGAAGCGATGATCTTTGTGACGAAACTGCCCGGCGGGGAGCGTTTCGAATCGCACGTTGAACTCCACGTTCGGCGTTGTCACCACCACCGTCTTCGGTTTCGCGAACTCAAACAACACGCGCTCGAACGCCGCCAGGCGCGGTTCGTCGAGATGTTCGATCACCTCAACTACCGCCGCCGCATCAAAACCAGAGATTCGATTGTCGCGATAGATCAGCGAGCCTTGAATCAGCTTGATCCGCTGCCGCTGCTTTTCCGGCATTCGATCAAGATGCAGTTTGTCGGCGGCGATCTCCAGCGCGCGATGCGAGACATCCAGTCCGACGATCTCCGCGAACTGTTTGTCGTCGATCAGTCGTCGCAGCAGATTGCCGGTGCTGCAACCGAGATCCAGCACGCGCGTCGCGCCGCTTTCCTTCAACGCCCACATCACGGTGTTCAGCCGATGCTCGTTCAGGCTGATCTTTTGCTCGACCTTTTCCTCTTCCTGCCCGTGTTTTTCTTCGGCCGCGTCGACGTCGAGCTGATCGTCATCCAGCAACTTGCTCATCGCATCGCGCATCAGGTGTCGGTGATGCTTGAGATATCGTTCGACGATCTGATCTTTCTCCGGATGCTTCGCCAGCCAGGTTTCACCGTGGCGGAGAAGCTTTTGCACCTCGTCGTCGCCGATCCAGTAATGCTTGTCGTTGTCGAGCACGGGGATCAGCACGTAAAGGTGCGTGAGCAATTGCTCGAGCGTGATCGTGTGCGAAAGCTCGACCGTGAAATATGAGCTGTCGCCCCATTCCGGAAAGCGCTCATCGAGCGTGTGGCGCGTGGCGGAGATCTGGTAGCCCAGCGGCTCGAACAAGCGGCGCAGAAATGGCTCGCCTCCGCGACAGGGGAGAACACTGATCCGCGCCGTGAGCGGGATCGGTTTTGTCGCCAGCTCCGGACGATCGCGGCTCGTTCCATTCAAAGCAGAACCGAACACCTGGGCGATCGCGACGCTCAGAAATGAGCAGGCGACGTAAGGCCGATCGTTCACATACTGTTCGAGCGAGAAGCCTTCGCCTGCGGGACCGCGACGATTGCGAACAAGACCCACCGGATCGACATCCAGCAGTAGCGCCGCGGTGCAGCGATCGTCCGCTGCTTCGGAATAGAACACGTGAGCTTGACCGAAATTCAGGCTGAACGTCTGCGCTTTGGCCGGGTTCTTATGAAGCAGGTAGCCAAGATCGGTGGCAGGCGCGTGGGTTGTCGAAATCGTCAACAGCATCGCGGGAGGCATGCTATCAGCGACGAGGCGCGGCACAAATCGAGTCCACGACGATATTCACGAGAACGAGACCAGAAACAGAAACGTTTCCTCGCGCAGCGGCTTGGCGTCTTTCGTCGTTTTCGGTTCGAACCACCACTGGTACGCCGCGACGCGGCAGGCTTGGTCGATGTTGTCGGAGCCGCTGGATTTCAGGATCATAGCGGACTTCACGTTGCCGGATTGGTCGATCGTGAGCTGAAGGACGAGTCGTGCCCGGCCGAGTTGAACGCTGTCGACCATGCCGGCCATGCCGATGCGCGGATAGGTCAGCCGATGCGCCCGGCCGAGCTGCGCTTTGGTTCCGCCGGGGCGGAACTGGGCGCCGCCGATCACGGTGAACGGATCGGATTCGGTATCCGATTGCGGCGCGGGATCGGCGGGCGCGTTCGGCGAGCCAGGTTGTCCGGTCAGATCCTGCGTCACCGGTGACGCTGCGACAGGCATCGCGGTCGATTCGACAGCGACGACTTCGGGCTGCGCCTCGCGCGCGGGCGTGGCGGGTCGGTCAACTTTCGCGTCGGCCTTCTGATCATCGATCGGCCCGATACCAAACGGAATCGCGCGCTCTTCTGGCGATTCGATCGATTCTTCAACCGCCTTCTGCGCCGCGCGCGATTCTGGCGAGTTGTTTGATGCGATTGCCGGGGCGACGGCGACGGCTGGGCTGCCGGGTCGCAGAACCGAATCGGAAAGCTCGGAATGCATCCGCCCCGGGCCCTGTGGATCGCGGCTCAAGAGCGCCTGATTTTGCGCGCCCTGCCGCGCGATCAGCGGCAACTCGCCCGGCGAATCATCGAGCGCGCTGCCGGTGCCATCGGCTCGGCCAAGTTTTTCATCGCGGTCTGGTTCCGGCGCTTCAGGGTCGGGCGGAAGCGGAATGACGATGCGATCTGATTTTGCCTCGACGATCTGATTACGATCAAACCCGGGTAGAAAAATCCGGTCGTGTGCGTAGAGATCGACGGCTGTCACCACGACGAACGCGTGCAAAGTGAGCGACGCGCAGAACGCGATCGTCGTCGTGCCAATGATGATGTTTCGCGAGCGCGGCGGCATGCGGTGGCTATTTCCCTTATCGACGCGTCGACGAGGATTGTATCAGCGATGTGGCGCGAAAGTCTGGAAGAGCGGAATGCGAACCACCAAGGCACCAAGAACACCAAGAATTCAGATACAAATTTTGTGTTTTGGCTTCTTGGTGTTCTTGGCGCCTTGGTGGTTTCAATTCTTCGCGGTCTGCATCGCCAGCCATTTGTCGTCGGACGGCGTGGGGACGAAATCGCGGATGTATCGAATCACTTCCGGCACGCTTGCGGCGAGATGGAAATAGTTGTGCGCATCGGGCTTGATGAAGTGCTGGTCGATTCCCTGCTGCACCATCGCGCGAAGCGGTTCCCAATATCGATTCGTATTGAGAAGAACTACGGGCTTGGCGTGCGTGTTGAGTTGTCGGCCGACGATGATCTCGAAGATTTCTTCGAACGTTCCGAGCCCGCCGGGCAGCGCGATGAACGCATCGCCGCGCTTTTCGAGCGCGGCCTTGCGGGTGCGCATGCATTCGGTGACGAGAAATTCGTCGCAGCCGGCGCGATTGACTTCGCGGGCGATGATCGAACACGGAATCGCACAGAACTTTATCAAGCCGCGTGCGCGAGAAGCCTACTTTGTTGCCAACGATGTTGCGGAGACGATCCGGCATTTGTGCGGGCACTATGCGGCTGCCACG
>JACMJD010000592.1 GCA_014380825.1 Phycisphaerae bacterium
ATCGAGTTCTTGTCTCCGACGCGATTTCGCTGCTGAACGCAGATCCTGCGGCTGCGCTCCGGAGCGCAGCCGCAGGATCTGCGTTCAGCAGCGAAATCGCGTCGGAGACAAGAACTCGATCGGTAAAGTAGTCCTTCCCTTCGTCGCAAGGTCGCACATCACTTCCCCCATCACGCTCGCGAATTTGAATCCATGTCCGCTGAAGCCGCAGGCGAGGAGGATGCGCGAATCGTTCGGATGTTCGCCGATGATGAAATGCGAATCGGGGCTGTTCGTGTAGAGGCAAACCCGCATCTCGGTGATCGCTCCGGCGGCGCTCGGAAGCACGTCTGTGACGATTCGTTGAACCGCGCGTTCGTCGGTGGGTGTGAGATCTCGCGACACGTCATCCGGATCGGTCGGCGGTCCGGGTTTGTGATGGGCGATCTTCAAACCCGGTTCGAAATCGTTCAGCGGGGCACCGTAATACAGAGATTCGTCCGGCTGCTCGATCGCCCAGCAGGCGAATCGATTGCGACCGAATGGTGCTGAATCATTCGGCTGCACCCATCCGAGAACTTGCCGCGTCACGACCAGCGGAATTCCAAGATCGCGCACCAGCTTCGACGTCCATGGCCCGGCGGTGAAGATCACGCGATCGGCGGTGTATGTCGCGACATCTGTCGTCACGGAGATCGCATTCGGCTCAGCCGACCAGGCGAGAACGGGTTCGTTCACATGAATCTCCGCGCCCGCGAGCATCGCGTGCCTGACGAACGTCGAGACCGCCAGCTCGGGTCGAACGAAACCGGCCGCCGGTTCGAAGAGGCCGATGAAATCATTGGGCAGGAGAAGCTGTGGAAATCGCTTCGCGATTTCGGCGCGATCTAACGTCTCGTGTTCAATTCCATATTCTCGCGCGGCGTTCGCAGACTGCGGCACAAGCTCGCCATCGCTTGCGCCGGCGTAGATTCCGCCGGTGATGTGGAGAATCTTCTCGCCAGAAACCGTTTCGATCTCGCGCCATTTTTCATACGCGCGACGAAGCATCGGGACGTAGTCGGCGTGTTCGTAATACGCCAGGCGGATCATCCGCGTGTAGCCGTGCGAGCTGCCACGATCGTGGGCGATGCCGAACTGCTCAAGGCCCAGTACGCGCACGCCTCGACGAGCTAACTCGTAGCAGGTGGACGAGCCCATTCCGCCAACGCCGATGACAATGACGTCGTAGCCGTTGTGCATCGCGACGTGAGCGGAGTCTCCCGGGGGAATCAAAATCTGAACTCAAGCCCGACTCGCAGATACGGCTCATCACTGGGCTTGGCGACGCGGTCCTGATCGGTGATGTCCCAGCCGACGTTGAATTCCTGGCTGAAGGCGTAACCGACAGCCCCGGTAAACGTCAGCTGTTCGATCGGTCGCCAGATCACGCCGCCTTCGACTCGTTTCTGCTGGAACAGCAGGCGATCATTCGAGTTCGTCAGCTCGTCCCACTTGAACGCTTCGTATCGCTCGGAGTAGGCGAGGTACACGCCGACTTCTTTAACCAACTCGTAATCGATTCGCGCGTCGAACGCATCGGGAATCTGATACCGCGCTTCGAGCGTCAGTTGATGATCAAACGTGTTGGCCGGGTCCGGCTTCCACGTGACTGAGCTGAACGGAAAACCAACGGTGTACGACAAGGTCTTGTCGATCTGCTTGGTATACGCAAAGCCTGGCAGAGGAACGTCGGGATAGGCAGCGCGGTTGCCGTCGTAGTCGATGACGAACCCGATCGAGCTGGTCTCGTCGAGCTTTCGGCCGATCACGAAATCGGCCTTGCCGTAGTAGGCGTTGCCATCATCAAACGCGCCTGCGGCGGCGTAGCCGAGGCCGAACGTGATGCCGCCTTGCCAGCCTTCATAGTCGAGCACGCCGACGCCGAACGCGACCGACGTGTCGATCAGGTTGATGGGCAGCGCGCCGGAATCGGTGTCGATATCCAAGTACGTGACGTTGTAGCCGAAGCGCGGGTCGGCGCGATTGCCGACCAGCAGGCGCGCTCGGCCCTCGGTTTCATAGAAGCCGAGTTGAAAGTCGCCCCCCTCGCGAAGCTTGCCGTCGTCAAGCCAGATGGCGTCGGCGCGGGCCTCAACCAGTTGTTCCTTGTTGTCCCAGGGCTTGATCAACAGTTCGGGACCGGTTTGTGCGAGCGAGGCTGACGCACCAGCCAGAACCGCAAGAGCAAATCCGACAGCCACCGGCCGGGAGGAGATTCGTCTGTTCATGGCGACGAATCTTCGCGAACGTTTTCGCGCTGGCAAGTCCTGCGCGCAATCACGACAGGGGTTTGGCTTCTCCCAGCAGTTTCGGACTGACTTTTCCGTAAACGACCGACACGCCCAGTAGCAGCGCGCCCAGGCCAAGGAACGAAAGGATTCGATATCCGGTATCGACGCCGCGTAGGTCGATCAGCACAACCTTCAGCAGCGTCAACGCCAGCAGCGCCAGGCCGAAATATCTTAAACGGGACGTTCGCAGCACGAATCCGAACACAACGGTGGCCACGCCGAACAGCGACCAGTAGATCGACATCGCGACCTGCTCGGCCAATTGCGGATCACGCAGGCTCGCGCGGAACGCCGGCTGCCAGAACGCGCGATCGATCTCGAGCGTGCCCGCCCAGAGCAATGTGAGCACGGCAAACATGGCCGCGCGTCGACGCATCGGGGCTTCGCGGAGATTGGCGGAATCGGGCAAGCCAAGAATCCAGAGCGCCGCCAACCCCGCCACCACGACCGCCGCCGTCAGCGCTTCCAGGTTGACCAGCACCGGCCACGGCATCGGCTGATGGAACATGCGCCACACGAGCGTGTCGGCTAGCAGGTATTTGAGCGCGATCAGCCAGGTCAGGCGCGGCAGCAATCGGTGCCAGGCTTCATTCGCCGGCGCGTCCGGGTCATAGCGCCGCCAAGCCGCGAACGCGCCGACCACGCAGATCATCCACCAGCTCGTCCAGCACAGATTCTTGACGTGCCACGACGCACGCCCGCCGAAGCCGTACCAGTCGACCGCGCGCGCGATTTCCAGCGTGCCCATCCACGCGATAACGAACAGCGCGAGCAACGCGAGCTGGCTGCGCAATCGATACTGCGATGAAGTGCGTTGCAGCCCGGCCTGTTCGGCGCTGCGCGCGATCAAGGTGTGCATCAGTGCGATCATCCCGATCACGACAACACCCGCGGCCAACTGCATGTTCAGCAACGGCGCGATCCCACCTTGGTGGCCGCGCATGATCAGTGTGTCGACGATGACGTATTTGATCGCCAGCACCGCGGGAATGAACCAGACCCAATCCGCCCAGCGTCGCCGGCGATCCGTATCCAGAATCTTCAAACCCGCGAACGCCAGAGCGACCCACGCGGCACACCACAACATCGTCCAGCTCAGGTGTTTGAGCTGCCACAACGGCGAAGTCAGCGTGTTCGTGAGCGCCGCCTGCTCGACGATTCGATCGATCTCGAAGCTGAACCCGATCGTCACAACCGCGACGATCATGCCAACCAGCGCTAGCATGATCGACGGCGATCCTGCGCCGTCATCCGCGCGATTCAACTGACGTCGCAACGTGTCGCGACGCAGGAAATACAAGCCCGCCAATGATCCGGCGATCGCCACGCCGGTCAGCATTAGCGGGTTGAACACCGGGAAATACTGATTGGCCGACCAATTCGGCGACAGTCGCGCGGCGAGCGCATCGATCAGCGCCCATTTTACCGTCACGAGCATCAACAGCGCGCTCGCCTGCATGATCGCGGAATTCGTGGAATCGATCTTGTGGCCGATCGTCATCAAGAGCCAGGCGCCGGCGATGATCGTGGCGCTGGCGCCAATCGGCGGCAGGTAAACCAGCGACGCACCAACCCAGATCGCGCTGGCGAACACGCTGATGACGCGGGCGTTGTTGCGCCAGTTCCTGCTTGCTCGATCTGCGACGCCGGCAAGCGGCGGAGCGATCAGTCGCGCGATCACGTGGCCCAGGATCGCGAGAATCCAGCCGAGGATCGCGCCGGATTTGATCGGTGTGGCGATGATGGTAAGCCAGACCTGCTCGAGGTTGGCGGTCGCTTCGCGCCCTTCGATATGAACCGACGCGAGCCAGCCGAGCCGGACGGCCGCGAGCAGCCACGTCGTGATGGCCGCGTACGGCGCGACGGTGGATTTCGTCGCCGCGTGCACGATCGCGAACGCCAGACTCAGGATCATCCAGCCGATCAGAATGTTCTCGCCGCCCAGTCCGACCGGGACGGCAAGCACCAGCAGTCCGGCTGCCGTGATGCGGTACGCGAAGCCGAGACTGCTCAGTGACGATCGCAACCGCGGCAGTGCGAACCCGATCGCACTCGTCACCGCGGCGATCCCGATTACCCACGATCCGCGAACCGCGCGCGATGCATCACTGAAATACCACAACACGCCAAGCGTGAGCGCTGCCGTCACGAAAAAGCTAAACGTAATTGGCGAGGCCGCTTCAGCGGCCGGGTTCTTCACAGCGCGGCGCCACGCCGTCGTAATCACCTCAATGTGATACAGCGCCGCAAAGATCAGCATCGCGCCCAGCAGCAACGGATCCTGCGCCGACGCGGGCGTCAACAGCTTCGCCGCCACCCACAGCGACGTCGTCGCCAGCGAAAGTCCGCGGAGCGTCCACCATTTTCCACCCCGCCCCCACGCGGCCAGCGCCAGCGCAACGAGCTGGAGCATCAGCAGATAGCCGAGGAACGGCAACAGCGGGGTGTTTCGATCGCCGACAATCAGCGGCGCGATGTTCCCGCCGATCAATGCGAGCACGGCGATCGATACGAGATTTCCGCGCATCGCGACGGCGGCGCCGACGAGCGTCGCCAGCGTCATCGCAATCTGTGCGGACGTTGCGCTGTACAACTCGTATTGATATCCAACGTACGAGGCGACGAACAACGTGGCGACACCCGCGCCGAACAGCGAAGCGGCCGGCACTTTGTGAATCCGTCGGAAGACAACTTCGCCTGCGCCGATGAGCCCGAAACCTGCGCTCACGATCAGCGCCAACTTCATGCCCGGCGGAAGATGGCCGAACCAGTGATTGTCGTAGGCATATTTCACGCCCAGCGCTGCACCGATCACCAGCACGACGGCACCGATCCAGCCCGCCCATTTCAGGCCGATCGTCTGTTCAAGCTGTCGCGGCGAACGACTTTCTTTGGCCGCCTTGTCTGCCCGCTTGGGCAGCGCGTACGGCAGCATTGGCGATGTGCCGTGCGGCTTAGGTTGAGGTGACGATGCGACGTCGTAAAGCGGTTGGCCAATCACGCCAGGTGCGAATGAAGCGTCGTCGGACTTGTAGTTGACTGGTAGCGGTGGAGGGACGGCGGTCGATCCTGGCGGTCGCGATGAAGGTTGCGGCAGAGCGACGTATCCGCGCTCATCGGGCAGACCGTCCGGCATCCACGCTGACGCGGGCGGCGGCGATGAAGTCAGCGGAGCGAGCGAAGCCGCGGGCGTCGCCGGTTCGGGCGACGCGAGCTCCAGCATCGTCGAAGGTGACGATGGGGTGGTCGCTGTGCCGAGCTTCCGCTCGATTTCGTCGACGCGCCGCTCCAATCGAATCAGTCGCAATTCGGTGCTCAATGGGATTGCAGCCATATCAAACCTCCGGACTCATCAAGGCGTCGCCTAATGTTAGTATTCGCAAACAAATACGACAAGCCGACAAAAGTATTTCGTGCTTCTGGAGCGCTCGGCGTGATAATCGTCACAGACTCGGCATCCTGCCACAAATGGTTTCCGCGGAATCGTTACTGCCAGCGTGACAGTAAAACTGCCGTCCGGTCCTCTCGCCCGGCGTTCATAAGCTGCCGTAAAAAATAGACTTACGCTTCAACTTTGAGCGACGCACCCGCGGCACTAGGTTTGTTATGGGCACCGTGACCGCACGGCGCAGATTCCGCCGCGAGGTTTTCGTGCATCCGCATTTCTCGCACAGATTTCAAAGGAGACGTGTACATGGCCGCCAAAATGATTGCCTTCGATGCCGAGGCGCGCAAGGCGCTTCTCGAAGGTGTGACGAAACTCGCCCGCGCCGTAAAGGCCACCCTTGGCCCGCGCGGACGCAATGCCGTGATCGACAAGGGTTGGGGAGCTCCGACCATCACGAAAGATGGTGTGACCGTCGCCGAAGAAGTGGAGCTGAAAGACAAGTACGAAAACATCGGCGCGAAGCTCGTGAAGGAAGCCGCCAGCAAGACATCCGATGTCGCCGGCGACGGAACCACGACCGCCACGGTGCTTGCTGAGGCGATCTTCCGCGATGGCTCGCGGGCGCTGACCGCCGGGGCTGATGCGATGGCGCTGGCCCGTGGCATTCGCAAGGCTGTCGATGCGGTCCTCGTCAATCTCAAGTCGCAATCCAAACCGATTCGCGGCCACGACGACATCGCCAATGTCGCCTCGATCTCCGCAAACAACGATCGCGAGATCGGCAAGATCATGGCCGACGCGTTTGACAAGGTCGGCAAGGACGGCGTGATCACGGTTGAAGAGGGCAAGTCGCTCACTACCGAGATCGACGTCGTCGAAGGCATGCAGTTTGACCGCGGCTATCTCTCGCCGAACTTCATCACCGACCAGGACGAGATGATCTGCGAGCTCGAGAAGCCGCTGATCCTCGTGTTCGAAGACAAGATTGGTGCGGCGACAAAGCTCATCCCGCTGCTCGAGAAAATTCAGAAGGCCAAGAAGCCGCTGCTGATCATCGCGGAGGATCTGGAAGGCGAAGCGCTGGCGACGCTGGTCGTCAACAAGTTGCGCGGCATTCTAAACGTCTGCGCGGTCAAGGCGCCGGGTTACGGCGATCGTCGTAAGGCGATGCTGGAAGACATCGCCATCCTCACCGGCGGCGAAGCGATCATGAAAGATCTGGGTGTCGAGCTCGACAAGGTCGAACTCGATCAACTCGGCACGGCCAAGCTGGTTCGCATCGACAGCGACAACTGCACGATCATCGAAGGCGCCGGGGAGACGAAGGCGATCCAGGGCCGTATCGAACAGATCCGTCGCGAGATTGAGATCACGACTTCGGATTACGACCGTGAAAAGCTTCAGGAACGATTGGCGAAGCTCGCGGGAGGCGTGGCG
>JACMJD010000593.1 GCA_014380825.1 Phycisphaerae bacterium
AGATTGCTCGTCAGCGTCGCGCTGCTCGTGTGAAAGATCACCTGGTTCTCGCGGAGCTGCACGCTCACTGTTTCGTCCGGGTCGTCGATCAGCTTGTCGACGAGCACCAGCGCCTTGCTCGGGATGATCGCGCGCGAGCCTTCTTTCGCGTCGCCTTTGCCGCCCGACACCAACTCGCCGCGCGCCATCGCCAGACGCCGGCCGTCGGTGCTCACGAGGCTGATCTTCTTCGCGTTGCCCTTGCCACCGCTGACGAGCAGCACGCCGTTGAACGCGTAGCGTGTGCTTTCCTTCGCGGCGGCGAAAAGTGTCTGACCGATCAGCGCTTTCAGGTGTCCGCCGTTCATTTCAAAATCGGCTTCGCCTTCGAAATCCGGCACGGGCGGAAAATCGCCGATCGCTTGCGTGAAGATCTTGAAGTGCGAATCGTTGCCCTTGATGTTGCAGGTCTCGCCGGCGATGTCGATCGACAGCGTGTCGTCGACACTCTCACGCACGATGTCGCGTAGCTTGTCCGCAGGCACGAGCGCTTCGCCGGCCTGTTCGATCTGCACCTGACTGTCGGAATATCGGATGGCCACTTCCAGATCGGTGGCGGCGATGGTGAGTCGATCGTCGGCCGCCGTCAGCTTCACGCATTGCAGCACGGGCTTGGGAGTTCGTTGGGCAACGGCATTGCCGGTGACCGTAAGCGCTTCGAGCAGCGCGCCTCGATTGCAGATCAATTTCATCTTCTCAAACCTTTCCAAAAGCGGGGTCGGGCAGTCTATCACTACCTATCTATTAGTTAAATATTCTCAATAGCAGCAGTAGTAATGTAGATGCGCCGTTTGTGGATAAAAGCGTCGCGAGACCTGTAAGTTGATTCGACGAAACATCTTGCAAGCGCTATTATCGGACATTGCCTGTGGACAAGGTGTGTGCGAACGGATTCGTGCGCTGATGCGAGCAAGCGCGTGCGAGACACCCGTGCGGGTTGCTTGAGGTCGCATGATGCGTGAGCCAGAATCTCGCATCAGCGAGCCGTCAGGTCGTGCAACAACTATCCACCGGTTGTCCAGTGTCGCTGTTGATTCGCGCGAGCGATGATGAAAGTCACTTCTGACCATGCTTATTTCCGTGCCGCGCGACACCGCGCCGCGCGACTGTTCGCCTACCTCTGGGCCGCCCCGACCAGCGCGATCGGGCTGCTGTTTTTGATCCCGCCGCTGCTGCGAATCAGCCGCGTACACATGCGGATCGTCGACGGTGTGCTCGAGCTGCACGGCGGAATCGTAAGCCTTTTCCTCCGCCACGGCACACTACTTCCCGGCGGCGCTGCAGCGATGACCTTGGGGCACGTCGTGCTGGGAGCGAATCAACTCTCGCTCGATGAAACGCGCGACCACGAGCGTGTGCATGTTCGCCAAGTCGAACGGTGGGGACCCGTGTTCATCCCGGCATATCTGGTCGCGTCATTGATCGCATGGATGCGCGGCCGCGATCCGTACATGGACAATCCGTTCGAAATCGAAGCGTTCGGTCGGAATGTCTAACGCGGCGTGCCGGATTTCATGCAGTCGCGATTCTCGCAGTCTTACTCACTAACGTCGCAATCACGAACTGCACGAACAGCGCCAGCACGATCGCCGGTCCGGTCGGAACGTAACTCCAGCGTTTGCTGACTAGCACGCCCGCGATCGCGCCGAGCAGGGCAATCGCGATCGACGTCGCAATTACGCGGTTCAATCTTTGACTGAGCAACAAAGCCGTCGCGCCGGGCAGCACCAGAAGCGCGACGATCAGCACGCTCCCGGAGATCCGCGCGCCGATCACGATCACGATCGCCAGGAGGATCATCAGCAGATCGTGAATCAGATTGGTCTGCACGCCTGACGTTTGCGCGGTCAGCGGATCGAAGCAGTAGGCGATGATCTCCTTGGCGAGCAGGGCGATCACGATCAGCACAGCGCCGCAGACTGCGGCGGCGACGAGCGCGAATTGAGGCGAAACATCGCTCATCCGCCCGAACAGCAGCGCCTCGAACGCCGCGGGGTATCGTCCGGTCCGCTGAAGGTAAATCTGCTGCGCCACAAATCCCCACGCCAGTGACGCCACGAGAAACACGCCCACCGCCGCGTCGGAAGTCACCGGCCGCCAGCGGGACATTCGACCGATCGACAGGGCCGTCACCAGGCAGAACACTACGACAGCAAGGTACGTTACCCACAGTTGATCCATCGCCGGGACCAGCAGCGCCAATAACCATGCGGTTCCCGCGCCGCCGAATCCGCTGTGGCTAATGCCTTCGCCGACAAACGCCCAGCGTCGCACCACGACGATGACGCTCAACACCGCGCAAGCGGTGGCGAGGGAGCCGGAGGCGATGAGGTTAGTGACGAGCTCCGATGTCATTTGGCAGGATCCGAGTGGGGAGGTGAGGAGGTGGGGAGGTGAGCAGGTGACGAATTCAACACTTCCCCACCTCCCCACCTCGTCACCTCCCCATCCTTTTCATGCACATGCCCCAATCCCATCGCCTGCAAATCGCACGCGAACATGCCGTAAATCAGCTCCGGCGGCACGCGCTCGGGCACATCGTGATAGTGCAGCGTCACATTCAAACACGCGATGCGTTCGCACATGGCCGACACCGCGCGCAGGTCGTGGCTGACGATCACGATCGTCAGGCCTAACGACTCCTTCAGCGCCGCGATCGATTCGATAAACCGCTGCTGGCCGGCGCGGTCGATGCCGGTGGTTGGTTCATCCAGCAGCAGCAGTTTCGGTTTAGGCGCCAGCGCGCGCGCGATGAACGCGCGCTGCAATTGTCCGCCGGAGAGCGATGCGACAGGAACGTCGGCCAGCTCGTCGATCCCGATTCGGCGAAGCAATTCGTCGACGAAATCCAGATCCACCTTTGCGGTCGATCGCAGCATTCCGGTTTTGCCGGCAAGTCCGAGCCGCGCGAGCTGTCGGACGTTGATCGGGAAATTCATCGGCACGCCCGGCCGTTGCGGGAGATAGCCGATCACGTCGCCGCGGCGAACCGCCTGCTGCGGCGAAAGTCCGTCGATGCGAATCGTGCCGCGCGTCGGGATCAATAATCCCAGCAGCAGTTGCACGAGCGTTGTCTTGCCCGCACCGTTCGGGCCGATCAAACCCAGCGTGCTGCCGCGCTCTATGTTCAGATCCAGGTGCTTGAGCACGAGCTGATCGCGGTACGCGAAATCGACCTGCTCAATCTGGACAATAGGCTGCGACATGCGTTGCCTTCGATGATACGGGCGGCAACGCTGGTTTGCATAATTCGCCGGGAAAACGTGCCGATAACAGCGGTATGACGGAAGCCACCACCGCGATCCGCTGGCGAGCGCGACGAACCACCACCGCGCTGTGGGTGCCCACGCTCTGCGCGATTGCCGCGATGTCGACCCCCGCATATCTTGATCCGGTGCGCGGCATGGTGATCACCATGCTGTGCGGCATCACCGCGATGTTGCTGGAACTGACCATTCGTCGACAGCTCTCGCTGGCAACGCATGGCCGCGAGGTGCAGGCGATCGTGGATGAAGTTCATCCCCAAGGCCTTCGTTACGATAACGCGTGGGTCAAATTCCATTTCATCGCCGACTCCGGCGCGATGGTGGATGGCAAGTGCCCGATCAACGACATCGACGTGCTGGTTCTGGCAACCGGTTCGCGCGTGGAAGTTCTGTACGATCCGGCGAACCCGAAGCGCCACATCCTGGTCGACAAGCTCTGGGCGATCCGGTGGGAACGGGACGAGTAGCTCGTCGTCACTTCGATTTGCTGATTCGATACAACGCCGGCGGCTCGTCGCTGGAGAAGACAATCGATCCATCCGGCGCTTCGGCGCAATCCACGGGTCGCGCGAGTCTGCGATCCGGCCCGACGCAATCCACGATCGTCATCGATCCGCAGGGCTTACCCGTTACCTGATCGAACATGATCCGCTGCACGCATGCGCCGACCGGCTTGATCGAATTCCACGAGCCGTGCGAGGCGAAGAATACGTCGCCCTTATGATCTGCGCCGAAATGGTCGTTGTTGATGAACGTGAACCCCAGCACCGACCAGTGGGCGCCGACGAGCCAATCGGGTTGCTTGGTCTTGTTCGCCAGCTCGACGATGTCTTTGCGTTTCGAAAACTCCGGCCGCGGCACGCCGTTGCCCATGATGAATGGATGGCCGTAGAACGCGCCTTCGACGAACTGGTTGAATTCCTCAGGCGGATTCAGATCGGTGATCGGCTGATCGCGCCCGATCTTCTCGCCATACGTCGCGCCGAAATTATCCGAGCCGTGATCGAAGCCCCAGATCTCCTGCGTGCCCGGACGAAATCGCAGCTTTTCCACGTTTCGCACGCCGGTGACGAACGTGCGTTTGTTCTTGCCGTCGCGATCGAAGGCGTAAATTCGCTTGCGATCCGAATCGAGTTCTTCGGTCATGTTGGTCGGATCAGAACTGGTGGCGTAGATTTCTTTTTCGGTGACGAGCAGCCCTTCAAACGGATGCCCGCCGCCTTGCGGGAGCGTGCCTTTGGGGACAATTTCTTCGACGTCGTCGGCCACGCCGTCGTTGTTCGTGTCGCGGGCGCGCGAAATTGAGCCTTCGCTCGCCTGCGAGAAATAGAGCCACCCATCGCGCACATCCATGCCTTGGACGGAGCGTTTGTTCTTCACGAAGTTGGTGATGGTTTTGTACATCCCGTTCTCATCCGGATCGCGCAGCGCGTAGATCACGCCGTTCTCCAGATCCGAAACGAACAGCGTCTTGCCGTCCTCGGAGAACTGAATGAATCGAGCCAGCTTGATCGCCCGGTTCGGCAACACCCGCGTGACGCGATAACCGGAACGTACTCGGAACGCCGGGACGTCCGGGCCGAGAGCGGATTTGATGTCGCGAGGGAGCTGGGCGGGCGAGGACAGCGAGAGTGCAAGCAGGGCAACAAGAAAAGTGATCTTCATACGGCTGCAATTACCAAACTTCGCCTCCGGTGTCATCGCGCGACCTCGATCGATTACACTGTCGCCACCGAGGCTGATATGAAACGCAAACGTCGGGCGATCATAATCTTCCTGTCCGTGCTGCTGCTGTATCTGGGTGTCGCGTACGTGCTGGCGCCCTTTCTCTGGCAGCGACGCGAGAGACATCATCCAGCGCTCACCGACGCGCCGACCATTACGCGCACCGGCGATGGCATTCCCGGCGATCCGGTTGACGTCGCGCTCGTCGGCACGGAAGAGCAAATCCATCGCGCGATGCTGACGGCAAAGTGGTACCCGGCCAATCCGATCACGCTCGCAAGCTCGCTGCGGATTGCAGTCGACGTCGTGATCAGTCGGCCATTCGATGAAGCGCCCGTCAGTCCGCTTTTTCTGTTCGGCCGAAAGGAAGATCTGGCGTTCGAGCGACCCGTAGGCGACAACCCGCGCGAGCGGCATCACGTGCGGTTCTGGAAATCCGACAAGCTCGACAAGGATGGACGACCGCTCTGGTTCGGCTCCGCCACGTTCGACACCCATGTCGGCTTCAGCCACGATACCGGGCAGATCACGCATCACATCGCGCCTGAAGTGGACCATGATCGCGACTTGCTGCTGAACAACCTTAATGCGGCCGGCGTGCTCTCATCCATCGACTGGATCGACGGATTCCAGAAGGACAAGAGCGGCCTCAACGGCGGCGGCGATCCCTGGCGCACGGACGGCCGCCTGGGTGTGGGTGTCATCCAGATAAGCCAAAACCATTGAGCCACCGATGGAGGCGATGAACACCGATCCAGAGAGTAGATTCGCGATTCATCGGTGTGAATCGGTGCCCCATCGGTGGCTGAAATTATTCTCCCTCGCGTACACTGAGTAAATCATGTCGATCCTGTCTGACATCCTCGATCACAACCGCCGCTTCGTCGCGAACAAGGAATACCGGCAGTACGAGACCGACCAGTGGCCCAACAAGAAGATCGTCGTCGTCACGTGCATGGACACCCGGCTGGTCGAGCTGCTCCCGGCCGCGATGGACCTGCGCCAAGGCGACGCGAAAGTCCTGAAAACCGCCGGCGCGATCGTCGCCCATCCGTTCGGCAGCATCATGCGGAGCATCCTGGTCGCGGTGTATCAATTGGGCGCGCAAGAGGTCGCCGTCGTCGGCCATCACAACTGCGGCATGACGAATCTCAGCTGCGAAAAGATCCTTGAATCCGCCAGGTCGCGCGGTATTGACCCCAACGTAATCGAAACCCTAAAGCACGGCGGGATCGACCTGCAGAAGTGGCTCAGCGGTTTCAGCGACGTGCGAGACAGCGTGCGTGAGAGCGTGAAGGTCATCCAAAACCATCCGCTGATGCCGAAGGATATCCTGGTGCATGGCCTACTGATCTCGCCGGAGACGGGAGCGTTGGAACTCGTCGAACCGGCATAGGGTGTTGCGCGCAAGGCTCGCACGCGTGCGTCACGCGACCGCTTTGAACACGCGTCCATGCTTACGCAGATAAGCCAAATCACCGTCTGCGACGTGCTGCGCCACGTCATCGAGAAATCGAACGGTCTTTGATTCAAGACACGGCTCGGACGGATCATCGGCGGGATACACGACGTCGATCTCAACCTCGACCGCGTACTTTCCACGCTGAACCCAACGCTTCCGTCTTTCGCGACGTTCCTTCTGAGCTTTCATCGTTGTAAGCGCATTCGACGCGGGAAATAGACAGTCACAAGTTTCGCGCGGCGGCTTTTGCGTAGCCACGACCAAATACATTCTACATCAGTTCCGTCTGCCAGTGTCTGGTATTACAACGGACGCATTCGGAAGGCTTTTCGGGCGTGCGAACCAGCGTTGCCGTGTAAATTCGCGACGAGTTGCCAAGGTGAGATCCATCGCTCTTCGCACCGTTCGTCCGCGTGAAAACTGATGAGGAATCGATTTTCGCGCACCGCACGATGGATTTGGTTGAACAGTTGGCCCATCGGTCGTGGAAAGTTTACCGATCCGTGAACGCAGTGTCAGACATTCGACGCGACCATTTTTCTGGATTTTGCAGGTTCGAGCTTGTGCCTCAGATGCTCCGCCGTATGACTTCCCTCAACCTCAACCACTTTCTCAGGCGGACCCGCGGCGATGACTTGGCCGCCTGCATTTCCGCCTTCGGGGCCCATGTCGATGAGCCAGTCGGCACACTTAATCACATCTAGGTTGTGCTCGATGATCAGGATCGTGTTACCCAGGTCGGCGAGGCGATTCAGGACGGTCAGGAGATTTCGGATGTCGGCGAAGTGCAGGCCCGTGGTCGGCTCGTCCAGCACATACAACGTGTGACCGGTTTGGGATTTGCCCAGCTCGCTCGCCAGCTTCACTCGCTGCGCTTCACCACCGGACAGCTGCGTGCTCGGTTGGCCTAGCTTGATGTAGCTCAGGCCGACATCGTTGACGGCTTTGAGCATTTGATGAATGCGCGGGAAGTTCTCGAAGAAGACCATCGCCTCTTCGACGGTCATCGCCAGCACATCGGCGATGGTCTTGCCGCGGTAATGAATC
>JACMJD010000594.1 GCA_014380825.1 Phycisphaerae bacterium
ACCGACACATCCGTCACCGCCGCCGGTGTGGATCTGTTCCTGAAAACCAACGGCCGCAACATCCGCACCGCTCATGGCACGGGAGATATCGTGCGGCTCCGCGGCGTGAATCTTGGCGGGTGGCTGCTGCACGAGGCGTGGATGGATCCAATGGACAACTCGGGCCTGCCCGATGATGTCTCGCTGCGCAACACGCTTGAAAGCCGCTTCGGCGAAGCAACCGCCGATCGCGTCATCGCAACCTACGCCAGCAACTGGATCACGCTACAGGACCTGGACAACATCAAGGCCGCGGGCCTGAACATGATCCGCGTGCCGTTCAGCTATCGCACGCTGATGGACGCCAGCTTCAACTGGCGGGCGGATGCGTTCACGCAGATGGACTGGGTCATAAACGAAGCTTGGAAGCGCGGGCTGTACACGGTGCTCGATTTCCACGGCGTGCCCGGCGGCGCAAGCAGCTTCCAGAGCTCGGGTGTCAACGGCGGCGGGGCGTTCTGGTCGAATTCGACATACCAGGACCGCGCGGTCGAGATCTGGCAACGCATCGCGCAACGCTACACCGGCAATCCCGCGATCGCCGCGTACGATCTGATCAACGAGCCCAACGCCACGCCTTCGAGCAGCGCGCTGTGGAACATGTACAACCGCATGTACACCACGATCCGCGCCGCCGATCCGGATCACACCGTGCAGATGGAAGGCAACTGGGATTGGAATTCGCTCCCGAACCCGAACAACTTCGGCTGGACCAACATCGTCTATCACACGCATGCGTACGTCTTCAACAGCGACGGTTCCGAGCCGACGCTCGCGCAACTCCAGGGCCAGGTGAATTGGCAGGTCGCCGATTACAACAATCACGCTTCGTGGAATGTTCCATCCTACGTCGGCGAGTTCAACATGAACTCATCGGCGGCGGCGTGGAATTATGCGATCGACAGCTTCAACAACAACGGCATGAGCTGGACGCCGTGGTCGTACAAGCTGAACAACTGGGTCGGCAATTCGTGGGGCTTGTACGAAATCCAATCGCAGTGGCCGTGGGTGCCGAACGTGCAGACGGATTCGGCCGCGAACATCATGAGCGCGTACGGCACGATCCGCACGGCCGGGCGATATGTCATCAATCCGCTGCAGCGCAACGCGATCGGAATGCCCGGCACGACCAGCGACAGTTACGCGCTGACGCGCGGGCAAACGCTGTCGATCACGTCGACGAACGGCGTGCTGTCGAACGACTTCGACGTCAACCTCGGCCAGAGCGGAATCGCACTGTCGGCGACGCTCGTGAACAACGTCGCGCACGGCACGTTGACGCTGGCCGTCAACGGTTCATTTACTTACACGCCCGCAGCCGGCTTCGTCGGCACGGATACGTTTCGATACAAAGTTCACGATGGCCACCAGGATTCGGCGAAGTTTGAGACAGTCTCCCTGATTGTGACGGCGCCGAGCGTCCTCACGCCATTCATTCCGCCAATCGTGATCGCGCGGAATGCGATTCACGATCTGGTCGATGATCGCGATGCACGGCCGGCGGCAGCGACGATCGTCGACACTGCCGCCGGCAACCCGCTGGCAATAACGCCGCTTCATTGAAGGATCTCGATCGTCTCGCGAATGTCGGTGGCGTCGGTTAGCGCGGTGTCCGTTCCGTCTTCGCCGAAGAGATAGTCGGCGCTCTTGCCGCCGTCGAGCGTGTCGTTACCGAGTCCGCCGTACATCCGGTCGAGGGAACCTCCGCCCGCCAGCACGTCGTCGCCGTCGCCGCCCCAGAGGCGGTCAGCGTTGCCGCCGCCGTCCAGGAAATCGTTGCCGGCGTCGCCATAAAGGCGATCGTTTCCAGCTTCGCCGAAGACCCGATCGTGCCCCGCCGAGCCCGCGACGCGATCGTCGCCATTGCCGCCAAACAGTGAATCTTTTCCGGCGCCGCCGGTGAGCGAATCGTTCCCGTCGCCGCCTTGCAGCGTGTCATTTCCCGCGCCGCCGTTGATATAGCTCGACGGCACGAGCGCGCCGATGAGCACGTTATCGTTGCCGCCGTTCGCGAAGATTTCGACGCGGGTCAGTCCGCTGCTCGACAACTTTTGCGTCACACCGTTTCGGCTGACGAAGAGTTTTCCAGTCTTGATCGATGCGCTGATCGCATCGTTGCTCTCGGTGCCCTGGACGGTTGCGATGCCGTTCGACATCGTCACGAACGGCTCGAATGCGCTGTATCGAGCGACGAATCCATCGGTGTTTCCGCCATAGGTTGAATCCGCGCCGCCGCCAACCCAGGCGGTCGAGCTGGTGAAGCCGGCGACGAGCATTCGGTTCTGCGAATCGAACGCAACGCCATAGTTGTAGTCCGTCTGGCTTCCGCCCGTGAAGGTGCTCCATTTGTGCTGCCCGGCCGACGTCAACTGCAACGCGAAGCCGTCGCCCACACCGCCCGCGCTGGTGGTGAGCGGGCCGCCGCTCGCCCAGGATCCGCCGCCGCCACCGACGACTGCGATCGCGCCGTCGCTGCTGATCGCCAGCGCTTTGATATCTTCCGACCCGTTTCCTCCGAAATATGTTGACCAAACGGTCTGACCGGCCGGCGTCATGCGCATGACGAATCCATCGCCGCCACCGTTGTAACTGGTGTCGAATCCGCCGCTGGTCCAGCCGCTTGTGCCGGTGCTGCCGGCGACGATGAGTTGTCCGTCGCTGGCCACGCGAACGGCGCTGGCGATGTCAAATTCATTCCCGCCCAGATACGTCGACCAGCCCTTCGTGCCGTCGGGTTTGATCTGTAGCACGAATCCATCGATGAACGCGCCGTAGGCCGTGTCGGCTCCGCCGGCGATGAAGCCGCTGGTGGATGTCGTCTCGCCGACGACGAACAGGCTGCCGTCAAAACCCATCGCCACGCCGTGCGCGCGATCTTCTCCCGCGCCGCCGATGAAGCTGGTGGAGAGATGCGCGCCTTTGGTGCTCAGCCGTGTTACGAACGCATCGGTGCCGCCGTTTGCGACGCTGTCGAACCCGCCGGATGCGAAATCACTGCTGCGCGTTTCGCCGACCACCGTCACCACGCCTTTGCCGGTGACGTGCAGGTCGAAGACTTGATCATCTTTCGATCCACCGACGTAAGTGCTCCACGCGAGCTGGCCGGCGTTGCTCAGCTTGGCGACGAATCCATCCGCAGCGCCGCCGCCATAGGAAACGTCGTATCCGCCCGCCGTCCAACCGGTGCTGGAACTCTGGCCGGCGACATACACGTTGCCGTCATTATCGAGCGCGATCGAGTTGGCCTCTTCGAGCAGGCCGAATCCGTTGCCGAGATAGGTTGACCAGATCGGCTTTCCGTCGGGTGCGAATTTCGCGACGATCGCATCTCCGGAAAAACTTCCGCCGCTGTAGGTCGTGTCGAAACCGCCAACCGCGAACGCCGACGATGTTGTGCTGCCGGCGACATACGTGTTGCCGGCCGAGTCGCTGGCGACGGCGAGCACGGTGTCGCTGCCGGCCGCGCCGAAGTAGCTCGAATAATCGAGCACCGGTGTCGCCGCCATCAGTTGTCGCGTTTCGAGCTGCTCGAATACCGCTCTGTTCGTGGCCATTTGTAACGCTTGTCTAAAATTCGTTTTCATGATTCGTGCTTCTTTCTTCGTTGTTAGTTGGTTTCGATAGCATCACGCGATGAGGTCGACGACGATCGAGCGATCCGCATCGAACGGACTCGCCCATCCGTCGTTGGCCAGGATCGCGACGGTCGATTGGAACTTGGTTACATCCACCAGTGCCGGCTGATCGGGCGAAATCACCACGCCGAAGAATTCCTGCGGCTCGGGTACCGTGTCGTCAACAACCCGAACGCGGATCACGTCGGTCGTCTGGCCCGCGGCGATCGAACCCGTTCCGCTGCCGATGAAGTCCTGGTCGTGGAACGCCGTGCCGTTCACCGATGTCCAGTGATATTTCAGCCTCGTCGGCAGTGGCGAGGACAGGCGGACCGTCAGGAAGACATCGCTCGTATCGCGGTTGCCCTCGATCACGATCGCGTCGGTGATCGTCATCGTGGGAATGCGTGTCGCGTCGTTGCGAACGTGGACGACGTTGGAAAACTCCGATGTGTTGCCGGCCGGGTCGGTCAAGGTCGCCGACAGGAACGCGTTGGGCGCATCGACGAATGACGGAATCCAGCCGTCGTATTGTCCGCCGGCATTAGTTGTTAATGCCAACGTAGCCAACGTCTTGCCGCCCTCGGCCAAGCCGTGCTGATTTGGCGCGTCGTTGTAAAACACGTTGCACGTATAAGTCGTACTCGGCGCGGCGGTGAATGCGATGTGCATCTGAGTCGTGCCGCCATACCAATACGCGCCTACCACAGTCGGGGCATTCAGCAATGTGTTCGCGCCGGCGTCGGCGTCGCCGACGTCGTTCGGCGTGATGCCGTCGTTGCCCAGGTCGATGCCAAGCTGTCCGTTGTCGCGAATCTCATTCGCCGCGATCGTGTTCGCGACACCGGAAACAATGCACACGCCGTCCTGATCGTTGCAGGCGATCTTGTTCTGCGCGGACGGATCTGCGAGCACGCCGATCGTGTTGTGATGTCCGCCGTTGTCGATTCGAATGCCGTTCGCGCCGTTCGGCACGAATCCACCGCCGTCGCGATCGAGCCCGATGTTGTTGAGCTTGATCGTCGTGTGATCGCCGCCGCTGATCTGGATGCCGTTGCCGGCGTTGCCGGAAATCGTGTTGCCGGAGATGAATGTTCCTGTGACGCCGCTACCGACATAGACGCCCTGCGCGCCGTTGCCGATGGGCTTGCGGCCATACACGTTCGTGCCGATCAGGTTGCCGCGGATCGTGTTGTACGAAGCGGTCTCGCCGATCACGCGCACGCCGCTGCCGGCGTTTCCGGAGATCACGTTGCCGCGATAAGCGCCGTTCGCGCCGATCACGTTGCCCGATCCGCCGGCGATATAAACGCCGCGCGCATTCGCATTCGCCGCGCCGTACCCGCGCAAGCCCATATAGCACTCATGCACGCCGTTCGAGTTGCCGTTGATCCGCACGCCCGCGCCGCCCGCGAAGTTGGCGAACGCCAGCCCGACGATCAGCGAATTGCTGGTTGAGATCTCCAGCCCATTCGCGCCGGCGGTCGTGCACAACGAGCCGTCGATATCAACCTGTGGCGACCCGTCGTAAAACCGCTGAGTCGCTCCGGTGATCTTCACCGGATCGGTGATCGTCGGCAGCTTCGTCGTCGGCTTGATCCGGAAAAGCTGGCCCGGCGCGCCGTTCAGGTGAAACTCGATCGTGTCGTACACATCGACCGAGTTGTTCGAGAGCGTCAGCGCCTCTCGCAGCGAGCCGGGGCCGGAGTTGGCTTCGCTGGTGACGCTGTACACCGAGCACAGCGTTCGGGTTTCGAGAGCTTCAAAGTTGTTCGCGAACTTCATGATTTCTTTCCTAAGTTGACTGACACTGTTCGTGCGTGCATTCGCTCACGGGATGAGCGTTTCGATCGCGTTGAGGTTCTCGTTGTTGTCGGTCTGCGCGATGTCCGTGCCGGCGCCGCCGTCGATCAGGTCGACCGCGTTGTCGCCCTTCGCGTAGAAGCGGTCGTTGCCGGCGTAGCCGTTCATCGTGTCGATGCCGCCCATGCCGTGCATCGTGTCGTTGCCCGCCAGGCCATCGAAGCGATTGTTCTGACCGTCGCCGATCAGGGTGTCGTTACCCGCGCCGGCGGTGGCGTTCTCGACTGAACCTTGAATGAAGTCGTTCTCGCCGACCTCGCCGTCGTTCGCGCCATCGCCGAGTTTGACGAAGACGTTGTTTGTCCGATTGCCGTACCAGGCGTTGTCGCGACCCTCGCCGCCGTTGAGTTGGTCGGCATGCTTGCCGCCGTCGAGGATGTCGTTGCCCTGGTTGCCTTCCAGCGAGTCGACCCCGTTGTCGCCGTGCAGCGTGTCGTCACCTTCGCGGCCGACGAGCTTGTCCGCGCCGCCGCCGCCCCAGATTTCGTTGGCAAACGATGAGCCGGAGATCGTGTCGTTCCCGCTGCCGCCGCGAACGTTCTCGACATCGGTTTTGATGTTGTCGTGTTCGTTCGCTTCGCCGTCGTCGGGCTGCGTGCCGATCCCGATCGTCAGCGGTGCAGTGCGATCGGAATAGTCGGCGGTGTCGGTTCCCGCGCCGCCTTCGAACACGTCCGCGCCTTGTCCGCCGTCGAGCGTGTCGTGACCGCCTTCGCCGATTAACGTGTCGTTTCCGAACGAACCGCGCAGGACGTTGTGGCCGGCCGAGCCGCGAATCACGTCGTTGCCCGCGCCGCCGATCAGCGTTTCCACGTCGATCTGGATGTTGTCGCCTTCGTTTGGCGCACCGTCGTTGGCGATGTTGTCGGCGCTGAGGTTCAGATTGATCAGGCCGCCATAAGCAACGGTGTCCGCATCGAGCCCGCCGGAGAATGTGTCGGCATCCGCGCCGCCGTTGAGCGTGTCGCGACCGTTTCCGCCGGAGAAGAAATCGTTGCCCTGCGCGCCGTTGAGCGCGTCGTGACCCGCATCGCCGTACAGCTTGTCGTGATGCGCGCCGCCGTTCAGCGTGTCGTTTCCGGGCCCGCCCTTGAGCGTGTCGTTGCCCGCCTGGCCGTAGAACACATTCGCGACGTCGTCGCTCTGTCCTTCGATTAGGTCGTTGCCGTTCGTGCCGTAGACGTTTTCCACATCGCGAAGCACGTTGTCCTGTTCCGCGCCCGCGCCGTCGTTCGCAACGCCATCGAGCGAAACGTGCACTGCTACGGTCGCATACGCCGTGTAGTCGGCCGTATCCGTTCCGGCGCCGCCGGCGAACTGGTCGTTGCCGCCGCTGGATTGCAGCAGATCGTCACCATTGCCGCCGTCGATCGTGTCGTGGCCGGTTCCGCCGCGGATCGTGTCGTTGCCGTCGCGACCCTGCACGTTGCGGTTCGCGTTCGGCACGCCGAAGTACAGGTTGATGTTGTCGTTCCCGCGTCCGCCGAGGATCGTTTCCATGGACGCCTGGACGTTGTCGCCTTCGCCGATCTCGCCATCGTTGGCGGCGTCGTCGAGGGTGATGCGGAGCTGCCTGGTGCGATCGCTGAACCGCGCCGTATCGTTTCCGCCGCCGCCGGAGAAGCTGTCGGCGCCGGTGCCGCCGTCAAGCAGGTCGTCACCGTTTTCGCCTGCCATGTAGTCGTTGCCGCCAAGTCCGTAGATGACGTCCTTGCCGCCGCCGCCCAGCAAACTGTTGGCGTTGTTATCGCCGACGATCAAGTCATCGTTATCGCCGCCGATGATCGCTTCGTTGCCCGGGCCGATGTAGTCATTTTCGCCGATAGCGCCGTCGTCGCCGGCGTTGTCCATTCGAAGCGAAAGTTTCTGCTGTCGGCCGGCATAGGTGATCACGTCGTGACCTTCGCCGCCGAAGAAGTGTTCCGATCCGGTCCCGCCGTATAGAACGTCGTCGCCTTGGCCGCCCTCGAGCGCGGTGATAACACCGGGTGTGCCGCCAGCGATCGTGATCACGTCGTTGCCGTCGCCACCTTTGAGGGTGGCAGGTGTGGAAATCGTCCCTGCCACCAGGATCTTGTCGTTGCCGCCGCGCATGTCGACTTCGATATGCGTGAAGGTCACGTCGTAATCGTTGTCGGTTGGCTTCAGGTTGAAATAGTTTCCGTAGTTGGTTCCCCCGCCGTAGTTGGGAAATACCTGGACCATGTCGGTGTTCGGTCCGGTGTTGAAAAAGATAGAGTCATTCCCCGGCGTGCCGACGAGCAGAATCGTTCTCGTCGGAACCTCGTAATACACGCTGACCGACATCAATCGCCGTTGTTCCAATTTCTCAATCATGTCCGCATTTCCATTTCTCGCCCGTCAGGGGCGTGGTGGTGAATGCCGGGGAAGCGGGCGGGCGCGGACATTCGGGACAAATTCCAATACGGATGTCCGCGCCGCGGGGTATCTTCCGCAGATATGAGTGACTCGGCCGATGAGGTGACGCTCGTGTTGCACCAGCTTCAAGGCGGGGATGCGCTGGCGGCAGAACGACTCTTGCCACTGGTGTATCAGGAACTGCGCAAACGCTCGGGACAGCTCATGGCCGGCGAACGGAAAGATCACACGCTCCAGCGCACCGCGCTGGTGCATGAGGCGTTCCTGAAACTCGTTCGGCCGGGCGTGACGTTTGAAAGTAGGCTGCACTTCTTCAATGCCGCAGCGCTGGCGATGCGACGGATCCTGATCGACCACGCCGAAGCGCGTCGAGCGCAAAAGCGTGGCGGCGGAAAGGCGGAAGTCAGCCTCGACGATGTCGACGTCGAAGGATTGGCTCCGGCCGATTCATCGGGCGGTTCTAGGGGCGTCGATATTCTGGCGCTGGATGAGGCGATGAAAGAGCTTCAATCGCGCTCGCCGCGGCAGCATCAGGTTGTGATGCTGAGATTTTTCGCCGGGCTGAAGGACGCGGAGATCGCCGCCATGCTCGACATGAGCGAAAAGACCGTCCGCCGCGATTGGGTGTCAGCGCGGCTGTGGCTGCACGGGGAGATTAGCAAGTAGCAATCCGTGGCATGGGCGCCTCGCCCATGCGTTAGTCGCTTGAGCGACATGAGCATGGGCGGGGCGCCGATGCCACGAGAGATTCATGAACCCTCGCGATCACGATCGCATGATGGAGATTCTCGCCGACGCGGTAGAGCTGCCGACGGTGCAGCGTGCGGCGTTTCTGGATGGCGCGTGCGCGAATGATCCATCGCTTCGCCGCGAGATCGATCGATTGCTCAGCGGCGAAGAATCCGCGGCCTCGGCGCTGGCGACGAGTCACGCGCAGGAAGCGGTCATCCGGTCGCTCGAACCGCCGAGTCAGATCGGCCTGTATCGAATCATCCGCGAGCTTGGCCACGGCGGGATGGGCGCGGTTTACCTGGCGATGCAGCAATTGCCGGTGAAGCGGGCGGTGGCGATCAAGCTGCTGTTGCCGGGCATGGACACGCGCGAAGTGCTGGCGCGGTTCGAATCCGAGCGACAGGCGCTGGCGCAGATGAGCCATCCGAATGTCGCGCAGGTCTACGACGCCGGCGCGACCGAGCTTGGCCGGCCGTACTTCGTGATGGAGTATGTCGACGGGCCGTCAATCACCGAATTTTGTGATGCGAATCGATTGAGCACTGTCGCGCGGCTGGAACTGTTCCTGCAAGTTTGCCAGGCCGTGGAGCACGCGCACCAGAAGGCGATCATCCATCGCGATCTGAAGCCGTCGAACGTGCTGGTCATCCAGCGCGAGGGCCAGGCGATTCCGAAGGTCATCGACTTCGGCATCGCCAAGGCGACCGACATGACGCGCACAAGCCGCACCGCGTTCACCGAGCACGGCCAGTTGATTGGCACGCCCGAGTACATGAGCCCGGAGCAAGCATCGGCGGGCGCGATCGACGTCGATACGCGCAGCGATGTCTATTGCCTAGGCGTTCTGCTGTACGAGTTGCTCACCGGCACGCTGCCGTTCGATCGCGCGACGCTGCGCGGCTCAGCCAACGACGAGATCCGCCGGATCATTCGCGAAGTCGATCCGCCCAAACCCAGCACGCGGGTCAGTGACATTGCCGACGACGCCGAGAAAGTGGCGGCGGCGCGACAGAGCGATCCGAACGGATTGCGCCGGCGAATTCGCGGCGACCTGGATTGGATCACGATGCGCGCGATGGAGAAGGATCGCGCGCGGCGCTACGGCTCGCCAGCGGAGTTGGCGGATGATCTGCGTCGCCATCTGCGCGATGAAGCGGTGCTCGCCGGGCCGCCAACCAAGACGTATCGCGTCGGCAAATTCGTTCGGCGCCACCGCACGGCCGTCGCCGTGGCTGCACTCTTGGTGATCACGCTGCTGGCGGGTATTGCAGCGACGACATGGCAGGCTCGCCGCGCTCGTTACGCGGAGAAAGTTGCGTTGGAACAAAAGGCGCTGGCCGAGCGACGATTCAACGACGTGCGCGCGTTGGCGGGCACGTTCATCTTCGAGATCGACGACGCGATCGTGTACGCCGGGCCGACTAAGGCGCGCGAGAAACTCGTGCAGACGGCGCAGCGATACCTCAATGATCTGTCCCGCGAATCGAATGATGGCTCGCTCGATCGCGATCTGGTCAAAGGATACTTGAAGGTCGGCAACGTCCTGTTTTTCCCTGGTGCGCCGCATCTGGGCGATCCCAAAGGCGCCGCGGAAAACTACGCGAAGGCGCTGCAAGTCGCGCGCGTAAGAGCGACGACAAACCCCGCCGACGCGACCGCGGCGGGGGAGTTGGGCGTCGCTCACATCTATCTGGGGAAATCGCAGCTCGCGATGGGTCAAATCGATGCATCGCTTCAGAATTTCACGGACGCGAAGGCGATTTACGACGACCTGTCCCGCCGAGAGCCAGCCGCATGGCGCTGGCCGCGAAACGTCGGGCTGATTTTGGACAACCTGTCTGATGTCTATCGGCAGCAGGGAGACGGTACCAAGGCGCTTGCGGCGTTGAAGCAGTGCGAGGAGATCTACGAATCGCTGGCGGCGGAACATCTCGATCAGCCAGTCGTGCAGCGCGATGTCCTGGTGGTTCACGGTGCGCTGGCGTCGTTGTTGCTCGATATGGGTTTGGCGGGCGATGCGATCTCGCACGCCCGGCGAGCATCACAGCGCGCAATCGAAACGCTCGCGCGTCAGCCGGAGAATCCCGCGTTTCAGCGCGACGTTCCACTGGAGCGCCAGCGACTGTGCGAAGTGCTGTTGACCATCGACCACTGCGGCGAACCGTTGCAGATGATGCCGGATGTCGTCGCGCACAACCGGAAGACGCTGGACAACGATCGATCCAATTATCTGGCGAAGCGCGACCTGGCGAACTCGCTGACCGGCCTGGGCAACGCGCAGCGCGCCGGCGGACAGCTTCGCAAAGCGATGGTGTCTTACAACGAAGCGATGTCGCTGCGCGAGCAATTGCTCAAGCTCGATCCGAAGGACTGGCAGACGGAAAAGGGGATCGCCGTGCTGCATCGCGCGCTGGCGATGAGCCTCCGTGAAACCGGCGAGCTGCCGCTCGCATTGAATCATGCGCACCAGGCGGTGCGGATCTTTCGGAAGCGACTGGAAGTCGACGATACCAGTCCGATCAGGCTGGCGATCAGCTTTAGCGAGCGCGTAATTGGCGAGATCCTCATCGATCAGGGCGAGATCAAGCCGGCGATTGAGCACCTGAGCATCGCGGCACAATTTTATGCGCGCCCCGGCGCGTCGACGCGTGAACCTGCGCCCGATCGACGCGAGCTGGCTGCGGTTCTCGTTTCTCTTGCGACCGCGTTGCGGGCCGACGCACAACACGCCGAGAGTGATTCCGTCACAAAGGACGGGCTGAAACTCGCGGATGCGATTCTGGCCGTGAGTGATAAGGACGACCTGATCCGT
>JACMJD010000595.1 GCA_014380825.1 Phycisphaerae bacterium
GTCGGATTCCGGAGCAGCCAATCGACCGCGCGCTTGCTCGCCTGGCTGACGTGGCCGGCGTTGATCATCTCTTCGATGCGCAGCAGTTCCGGATCGATCGTCGCACGGGTGGCGGCGTTGTCGATCGGAATCCACCGCCCGCCCTGAAGTTCTTCGGTTTTCGCCCGCGTTGACTGCGCTTGCGCGGCCAGCGGAATCGAGCAATTGAGCATTAACGCCGCTCCAACAACCGGCGCAATCCATCGCGTGAGTTGCATGACCGGAATTGTATGGATGCGCGTGCGCGCCACAAGCTGCGGACCAGCAATTGCCCGCTCTTACGCGGGTCTGCCGACCATTGCACGACCGGGAAGACGGTCGACGATATACGGCACCATCCGCAACCGCCGTGACAGCGTGTGCTCGATGTGCTCGGCCAACATGCGGTGGATGGGGTCCGTCTGGTGTCGCGTCAGGCTCGGCAATCGCTGGGGCGACCCGTTCACGCGCGGCAGCGATAGTACGCCGCGCACGATTCGCAGCACGCGCGAATCGATTTCCATCCGGTCGGGTGTCGTGCCTTCGCAGTTGCGACAAACCACGCCGCCGCGGCTGGCGGAGAAAAAGCTGCGATCTCGATCTTCAAGAATCGCGCCGCATTGTGCGCAAGCGTTGACCTCGGGCAGGTAGCCGGTCTCGCGCAAGACGTCGAGCAGAAAAACGAGAAACGATTCCTCCAACCGCGGCGTGCCCAGTGCCTGCAACGTCTGCTGCATTCGGTCGAACAGCCCCGGATGCGGATCGTGCTCCTCGATCAGCAGATTGACGAGCTCCGCCGCGTAGCAGGCGAGGTGCATCGCGCGCAGATTCTTGCGAAGCTCAAGATGGCCATCCACTTGATGCCATTCGCACAGCGGGCAGAGCTCGCGTTCCAGCGTGTGCGAAAAAACAGCCTCGCCCAGATCCACCAGATCAACGCCGCCGTCAAACTTGCTCGCGCCGACTTTTGTTCGCCGATGCGCGCCCTTGGCGATCAGTTGCACCCGTCCGTGCTCGCGCGCGAACAGCGTGAGAATTTGCGATGTCTCGCTGTATTCGACTTTTCGCAGGCAAATGCATTGATCGCTGACCAGGGGCATAGACGGATATTATACGCTCGACCGGCGTGTAGGCTTCAGCCTGCATGTACGAGCCAAACTCTGGCAAGTTGAGCAAATGACCGCGCGACTCTATAGTCTTCGATCCAACGCGAGCCGGTAACTCAGTTGGTAGAGTAGCTGACTTTTAATCAGCAAGTCCCGGGTTCGAGCCCCGGCCGGCTCAGTCTTTTCCTCACCTGTCGGCGCGAGCTTTGCATGAGCAGGATCATGCAACGTTTCGCCCACCTTCACATCGCGATTCTTTTGTGCGCCGCGCTGGTTGGCTGTGAAGCGAAGGCGGTCAACTATCAGATCAATCACGAATACGGCGTGGCCGATCCGCAATTCGCGCGGACGATGGGCCATCTGCTAGGCCCGCCGTTGGTTCAGGGAAATCATGTCACGACGTTGATAAATGGGGATCAAATTTTCCCGGCGATGCTGTCCGCCATCGCGTCGGCGCAGAAGACGATCAACTTTGAAACGTACGTCTACTGGTCCGGCGATATCGGAAAGCAGTTCTCCGACGCGCTCGCCGAGCGGGCGCGGGCGGGTGTGAAAGCACACGTCATCATCGACTGGGTCGGGTCTGGCCGAATCGATCGGCGATACATCCGCAAGATGACCGACGCCGGCGCGCGCGTGGTCGAATACAACCCGCTGCGATTCTACGACGTCACCAGCGCGAGCCGACTAAACAATCGCACGCACCGTAAACTGCTGGTGATCGACGGTGTGATCGGTTTCACCGGCGGCGCGGGGATCGCCGACGAATGGAAGGGCGATGCCGATTCGCCCGAGCATTGGCGCGACACGCATTATCAAATCCGCGGCCCGGTCGTCGAACAGATGCAGGCGGCGTTCATGGACAACTGGATGAAGACGACCGGCCAGGTGCTGCACAGCGCCGATTATTTCGTCGCGTCCGAGTCCGCCGGCGACGACGCGGCGCAGTTGTTCATGAGCTCATCCACCGGCGGCAGCATGAGCATGCAGCTCATGTATCTGCTGTCGATCGCGGCGGCGGAAAAAAGCGTCCTGCTCGGCAGCGCCTATTTCGTGCCGGATGATCTGACCATCAAGACGATCGTGGCCGCGCGCAAGCGCGGCGTGCGCGTGGTGGTGCTGCTGCCGGGCAGGCAGATCGACGTCAAAACCGTTCGCCACGCATCGCGCGCACGCTGGGGCGCGATGCTCACGGCCGGCGTGGAAATCTACGAATATCGGCCCACGATGTATCACTGCAAGGTAATGATCGTGGACGATCGATGGGTAGCGATCGGATCGTCCAACCTCGACAATCGCTCGTTTCGCTTGAACGACGAGGCAAACTTGAACGTGCTCAGCGAACGCTTCGCCGCCGAGCAGACGCTGATGTTCGAGCAGGACCTGGCCAAGTCGCGACAGATCACTCTGCAAATGTGGCGAAATCGCCCGCTCGGCGAGCGAATGATAGAAGCGTTCGCGTCGCTCCTGGGGCCGCTGTTGTAGAGGAGAGATAAGGAATGATGCTTCCTACCCTCTACCCTCTACCCTCTACTTCGCCCGCGTCCCCACGAAGCATTTGTTTGCGATCGGCGCCTTCTCCTTCTCGACGATCTTCAGCTCGACGAGTTGGTCGATCAGATCTTTCCATCGCGCGATCGTCATTTCACCCAGCGCGGTTTTTCGCGTCTCGTCGGTCTCGATCAGGTGCTTCTGCGCGGCGGCGATGGCGGTGAACGTCTCGGCGTCCATTGCGGTGTTGAGCTTGGCCATCATTTCGTTTGCAGGCTTCGGATCGTCCAGATAAGTGCGCCATCCTTCACGCAACGCGGCGGCGATTTTCTCGACTTCATGCGGATGATTCTTCACGCGATCGCCGCGCGTGATGATGATGGCCGTGTACGGGTTGTATCCGGCATCGGCCACAAGGAACGTTTGTGAATCGGCGCCGGCTTTCTTCGCCGCGATCGGTTCGCTGAACACGAAACACTGCTGGGCCATCTGCTTGTCGTTCAGGAAATTTCCAAGCCCGCCGTCGTACGCGACCAGCTTGACGTGATCGAAGCCATATTTGTTCTTTAGGAATTGGACATACGCCAGCCCCGGTTCTACCGCTAACTTGCCGCCGGATTTGAACACGTCCTCAAGATTCTTCAGTCCGCGTTCACGGTGCGTCATGATCGCCTGCGGACAGGTTTGATACGTCGCGAAGATCGCGACCAGATCCGCACCCTGGCTGCGCGCGATGACGACTTCGTCGGCGCTCGCGACCGCGTACGGCGCTTTCCCGGTTGCGACCATTTGCCACGTCGGTGTTCCCGCGCCGCCGGTTTGGATCTCGACATCGAGGCCGTGCTTCTGAAACGCGCCGGTTTGCTGCGCTGCGTAGATGCCGCCGAACTCGGGCTCCGGAACCCAGTTCAAAACCAGCTTCAGTTTCTCCGCGCCGCGCGATGCTGTCGTCAGGCCTGCGACCATCAACAGCATCATCGTGATCATCCAACGCATTTTCATTGTCCTTGGTGAGGAACGGTTGCTTCAGCGATTCTGCTCCGACGCGTGCCATGGCCGCAGCACGAGATAACTGACGAGGTTGATTGTCGCCAACATCGCCAGCCCGAGCAATGACGCCATCAATACGGCCGCGAAAACGTACGCTGTGTTCGCGCGCTTGTTGGCCACGATCACCAGCACGCCTAGCCCTGCGCCCTCGGTCAATTCGCCGGCGACAAATTCGCCAACGATCGCGCCGATCACCGCTAATCCCGCGGCGATTCGCAGCCCCGTGAAGATGTTCGGCAACGCGGACGGCAGCTTCAGTTTCACCATCGTCGAGACACGGGAGGCGCCGTACAGTTTGAATAAATCACGCAAGGCCGGGTCCGTGCCCAGCAAACCGCTCAGCGTGTTCGCGATCACCGGAAAGATCGACGCAATGAACGCCGCGACGGCGATCGCCTTCAGGCCGAAATCGAACCAGAGCACGAGCATTGGCGCGATCGCGATGATCGGCACGGTCTGAAAGAAAATGGTGTACGGATAGAAGGCGCGCTGCACGAGGCGCGACGTCGACAGCAGCATCGCCACGACCATGCCAATAATCGCGCTCAGCGCAAAACCCAGCAGCGCGGCCTTGGCGGTGTTCGCCAGCGCATCCAACAGACTCTCGCGACGTTCGAGCATCGTCTTGAACACCGCGCTCGGCAGCGGGAATCGGAACGGCGGAATCTCCTGCCAGCGGACGAACGCCTCGGTCAGCGCGGCGGCCAGCACGAACACCACGATCGGCGGAAGGATGACGCGGAGAAATTTCATCGCACTTCGTTGGCGCCTCCGCGTTGCAGCGCCTCGAACATCGTGCGCGTTTCGCGAGCGAACGCAGGTTCGCCGCGGATCGCATTAGTACGATCGATCGGCAGGCTGTTCGATAGATCGTGATCCAGCACGATCCGCGCCGGACGCTTCGTCAGAATGATGGCGCGATCAGCGAGGAACGCCGCCTCGACGATCGAGTGCGTGACGAAGACAACGGTCATGCCTTGCTGAAGCCACAGCGCACGAAGCTGTTCATCAAGCTGCTGCCGCGTGATCTCATCCAGCGCGGCGAACGGTTCATCGAGCAGCAGCAGGCGTGGCCGCGTCACCAGAGCGCGCGCGAGCGACACGCGCATTCGCATCCCGCCCGAAAGCTGCGATGGATATCGTCGCTCGGCATCGGCCAATCCGACTTGCGCGATCGCGGCGCGCGCGGCGGCGAGTCGCTCGCGTTTGCCGACGCCGCGCAGTTCCAACGGCAGCGCGACGTTCCGCAGCACGTTCCGCCACGGAAGCAAGTGCGCGTCTTGGAAAACGTACGCGATGGAGGAGCGGTCGATCTGATCGATCGTGCCTGCACTTGGTCGATCGAGTCCGGCGATGATGCGCAGGAGCGTAGATTTGCCGCAGCCGCTGGGACCGAGCATCGCCAGGAACTGCCCAGCGGGCACGTCCAGATCCATGTGATCGACCGCGACCACGTCGTCATCGAATACGCGGCGGACGCCGCGCAGGCGAAGGGCGATGCCAGCGGTCGTTTGCGTCGTGCCCGGGTCGATCATCAATTCGTTCCAATCGTACCACGGGTTTTCAACCCGTGGCTGTGCGTGCCCGCACAAGTCGCGCGGAATACCGCGAGGCACGGGTTCTGAAAACCCGTGCTACGAGGAGCACCACTTTCGCCACGCGTCGCGGTAGGCATGTTCCAGCTTCGCGACGAAGTTCTTTCGATCAAGCAACGGCGACGCCTGCATCTTCGCGCGCAGCATCGTTCGATAGTCATTCATCCGCGGCAGATCGTTCGCCAGCTCGATCGCCTTGGCAGAATATTCGTCGGCGCTATTCGCGACCAACTCCGGGCAGCCGATGACGCTCAGGATGCTCGCGCTTACGCGCGACACGTGCGTTCGGCCCGCCAGCGTGATCCACGGCACGCCGAGCCAGAGCGTTTCGCAGGTCGTCGTTGTTCCGTGGTATGGGAACGAATCCAGCGCGATGTCGGCCGATGCGACGATCGCGTGGCGCTGGTCGTAGCTCGTCCAGCCGGCCATCTGCACGCGGTCGCTGTCGACGTCGTGCTTCGTGAAGATGTCGATCACGCGCTGGCGGACGTCCGATGAATCCAGCGCGCGGGCCTTGAGCAACATCCGAGACTTCGGCACGGCGTGAACGATCGTCGCCCAGTAGTTCAACATCTCGTCAGTGATTTTTGCGAAGTTATTGAACGAGCCGAACGTCACGTGCCCGCGTTTCTGCGCGGGAGTCGCATCAAGCGTCGGCGGGGCGTCGTCGTCCGGACGATAGCACAGAAAACAATCCGGCAAACGCACGAGCGCCTCAGTGTGATGCGATTCAGTCATGCCCAGCGGATCTGCAATCGCGTCGGTGATCCGATATTGGACGGCCGGAATTCCGGTCGTGGCGGGATAACCCAGATATGTGAACTCCACGGGCGCCGCGCCCCGCGCCATCAGCGGCGCGCGGTTGTTGCCCGTGTGACCGGCTAGATCGATCAGCACGTCGATCTGGTCATCAACGATCAGCTTCGCTGCGGCGTCGTCGTTCACCGTCGCGATGTCTCGCCAGTGATCGACCAGTCCGCGAAGCCGCTTCGTCATGTCGTCGATCGCCGTCGAATTCGAGTATGCGAACACTTCAAACTGTGACCGATCATGGCCGGCGAGCACGTTTTCCAGGAACGACGCGACCGGATGCCGGTTGTAATCCGGTGACAAATATCCGATGCGCAACCTTTGATCCGGCGAGCGATGGTTGCGATGCACGATGGGCGGATCGTTCGGCTTTCCATGTCGCGCGGCCCAGCGCTTGTGTTCGTCAAGCGACAATTCCGGTGTCGTGCGCGAGGAATAGTGGAGACTCAGGAGCAGATTGCTGGCGATACCTGTATCGGTCGGCGCCAGTTCGATTGCGCGGCGCTGAAGCAACATCGCGTCGTCAATTCGTCCACTTTCACCGAGCAGATTCGCCAGATTCTGGTGAGCAGCCGCATGTGAGGGATTGAGCGCGATCGCGCGTTTGAGCGCCTCGGCGGCGCGGTCGAACTGGCCGGCGTCGTGAAGGACTTTGCCGAGGTTGTATTGCGGCGATGCATCGTTCGGCGCAAGTGCCGCCGCGCGTGACAGTGCTTCGATTGATTCGTCGCGGCGCTTGAGCGACAGGTACGCGATGCCCAGCGCGTTCCACGCTTCGAAGAAGCCCGGCTGCAACCGCACGGCGGTGCGCAGCGGTTCGATCGCCGCGCGCACGTCGCCCGCGCGCTCCAGCGACAGGCCAAGACCGAGATGCGCCTTGGCGTATTTCGGTTCGAGCGAGATTGCTTTGCGATACGCTGCGGCAGCAAGATCAAATCGTCCCGCCAGCCGCAGCGCCTGGCCGAGATTGTGCTGAATGATCGCCGCGTGCGGCGCGATCGAGGCGGACTGAGTTAGAAGTTCGATCGACTGATCGAGCCGCCCGGCGCGCATTGCAAGCATGCCTTTCAGATGCACCGCGTTTACGTTGTTGGGTTGAAGCGAAAGAACCTGCTCGCACAGCGCCGCCGCCTGATCCAATCGTGCCGCCGCATGATGCGCGGCCGCTTGTCGCATGAGATCATCGGGAGAGGCGGTGCTCATCTGCGCGATAGGAATCAATACTGCAAAACCGAATGCACCTTCACCGGCTCTACCTTCGCTCGGCCCGAGAGTGCCGCCAGCTCGATCAGCACCGCCACGCCGACGAGCTCGCCGCCCAGGTGTTGCACGAGCTCGACGCAGGCCTTCATCGTGCCGCCGGTGGCGAGCACGTCATCGACGATCAGCACGCGCTGGCCGCGGACGATGGCGTCTTCGTGCATCTCCAGCGTGTCGGTGCCGTATTCAAGGTTGTAACTTTTGCTCACGCGCTTGTGCGGCAGCTTGCCCGGTTTGCGGACGAGGCCAAATCCCGCGCTTAAGCAACACGCGACGGCGGTGCCGAAGATGAAACCGCGACTCTCGGCGCCGATTACCAGATCGATATTCTTCCCGCGAAACGGATTCGCCAGCAGCTCGATCGACAGCGCCAGCCCGGACGGCGAAGCCAGCAGCGGCGTGATATCGCGAAACATGATCCCAGGTTTGGGGAAGTCGGGGATGTCGCGAATGAGTTTTTTCAAGGGTGTGATCGGATCCATCATGTTGCGATAATCGTATGGCTAAACACGCGCAATGAGAAGTTGGTGTGTCATCGCGCTGGCGCGGTGGACGGGGACGTCGACGGGGTGGTTGATGGCGCGATCGACGGTCCCGGTCCGAGCGCGGCCAGCGCGGCGCGCCACTTGGCGGCTTCATCAGGATGGTTCATTTTTTCGCAGGCGATCGCCAATTGCTCCAGCAGCTTGCGGTACGCTGGCGCGGTCTTGGCGGCGGGCGCAGCGTCCCAACGTTCGGTGGCAGCGCGCATGGGTGGGAGCGCCTCTTCAAATCGACCGGCACGCGCGAGCGACAGGCCGTACAGCGATCTGAAGTGCGCGGCGTCGACTGGAGGCACCTGCGCCTGCGGCACGAGATCGTAGAGCTCCTTCGACAATCGAATCGCTTCGTCCACGTTTCCGGTCGTCATGCTGATGTTGGCAAGCAAACTCATCGAGCTGAGCGTGACGACATGTGTCGGCCCGGCCGCGCGGCGCCGGCCTTCCAGGGCGCGGACTGCGAGCCGCGTCGCTTCATCCTGGTGCTCCGGACCCAGGATGATCAGCAACCCGGCAAGATTGGCCGCCGATTCCAGCGTTGCCGGGTGATCCGGGCCGAGCTTGCGCTCGCGGCGTTCAAGCGTTTCGCGAAACAGCGGCTCAGCCTCGGGCATTTTCCCGAGTCGCTGGCGAACGAACGCGAGGTCGTTCACCATCTGAAGCGTGTCGGGATGTTCGTCACCCTGCAACGTTCGAGCACGTTGAAGCGCGGTGGTGAGAAGCGCTTCCGCCTCCGGAATTTTCCCCGCGCGAAAGCGGATGCGCGCCAGTTCCGCCAGCGCGAAATTTGTCAGGATGTGCTGCTCGCCATACAGCTTGCGACTGCGTTCGAGCAGGTCTTCGAACAGCGGTTCGGCCTCGTTGTAGCGGCCCTGCGATTGCAGCGCGGAGCCAAGAATCTGGATTGACGACAGCGTGTCCGGGTGCAGTTGACCAAACACGCGAGCGCGGCGAGCGGCGACGTCGCGCGCCAACGGCTCGGCCTCGCGAAACTGGCCTGTCGACTGGAAATGATACGCGAGATTGTGCAGGGAATTCAGCGTGTCCGGATCGTCCGGACCGAATGTCGCCTGCCGTCGATCCAGCGATTCGCGAAACAATGCTTCAGCTTCCGAGTCTTTTGCCGCCTGCTGAAGCGTGATCGCCAGCGATGTGAGCGTCGCCAGCGTTGTGCGGTCATTGTCCCCCAGCGCTTGCCGCGCATCGGCTAGTGCTGCGCGACCGGTCTTTTCTGCTTGCTCATATTCGCCCATATCGCGCTGCACGCCCGCGAGCGATCCCTCCGCCACAATCGTCGCCCGATATCTCGGCCCGGCGGACGATAGCAGCAGCTCGCGCGCGCGTTCCAACAGCGTCCTCGCAGTCTGCGGCTGGCCGATCGCGTTGTAGGTTTCGCCTAGCGTGAGCAGGACCTCGCCGAGCACGACCTGGCGGTTCGCCAGCTTCGATTGCGCATCGCGAGCGGCGGCGTCGAGCACATCGCGCACCAGCACTTCACGGCCTTTTGCGTTGGAGGGATTCACCGACGAGAGCATTTCGTGCAGGAACTCATTGACCGCTGCGGTGGTGTGGCTCGAATCTTCAGCGGCCTTCAGCGCGGCCAACGTTCTGGCCTGCTCGCGACGAAGATCATGGACGTAAACGATCGTGCCGATTGCGGCGAGCAAGAGGAACACCGCCGCCGTCGCAAGCGGTGCGCGCCGTCGTTTCACGAACTTTCGCAGCCGATACAACCGCGATTCCGGCGCCGCCAGGAGCGGCCTGCCTGCGAGATATGAGTGCACGTCCTCCGCAAGCTGCTGCGGCGACGTGTATCGCCGCTCGCGCTCTTTGCGCATCGCTTTCAGCGGGATCCATTCAAGCTCGCTGCGCAACTCGCGGGCGAGCGAATCAACCCGCGATTGCCGCACGTTGGCGAACTTGGTCGCGGCGTCGCCCAGCGTGGTCAGCCGATTGCTGGGCCGCGGCGGTTCGACCTCGCGGATGATGCGTTTGATTTCCTGATCCGCCGCCTGCGCGAGCGTGCCGTGATCGAACGGCCGCATGCCCGTCAGCAGCTCGTACAGGAGGACGCCGAGCGAATACACGTCCGTGCGTGTGTCGATGTCTGGTGAACCGTCCGCCTGCTCAGGGCTCATGCTATCGTACGTGCCGATGATGCGGCCTTGGTCGGTGTTGAACGTGACGTCGGTCAGGCGATCGCCGGTCAGCGCTTTGGCGATGCCGAAGTCGATTACTTTCACCGTCGGCTTGCCGTCATGCAGGTAGGCCAGCACATTGCCCGACTTCACGTCGCGGTGAATTACGGCCTTCGTGTGGGCGTGCGTGATCGCATCGCATGCCTGCGTGAACAACAAAAGGCGTTCTTTGATGCTGAGCTTGTTGTCGTCGCAGAATTGCGTGATTGGCAGGCCGGGCACATATTCCATCACGAAGTAGGGGCGGCCGTCGTCGCTGATGCCGGCGTCGAGTACGCGGGCGACGTTCTGATGATCCATCCGCGCCAGGGCTTGGCGTTCACTCTCAAACCGCGCGACGACTTCTTTGGAAGCAAAGCCGAGCCGGATGATCTTGATCGCCACCGTCTGGCGCATCGGTTGGCGGCGCTCGGCCTTGTACACCTCACCCATCCCACCCTCGCCGAGCAGTTCAAGAATGCGGTAAGCACCGATCTGCTCGATGCGCAGCGGCATGCCCCTAGCGCCGCTGTTCAAGTCGCTCATAGGGAGGGTCGGGTCACTCATCGATTACGTTCCCCCAATTGCTGGAAGGCAGGCTGTCATCCATCATGGCGGGTGCGTATGTTACCGCATATGTCGTGCAGCGGTCTGCATTTGAGAAAAATCTGACATCCTGGGAAGAAAGACGCAGCACGTCGCAACTATGTCTGGCAGGAGGCCCGCGGTTGAGGTGATCGGCCGCGCACGACGCGCAGCATCTCGAGCGACTCGGGGCAAGCGACGCGGGAACACGGAAACGGCCATTGCAACCGCAGCCGACCGACTTGGATCTGCTCCGCAGTGCCCGACACGGCGACGGCAGAGCGTTCCATGCGCTGGTCGACCGTCACGCCCGCATGCTGTTCGGGCTGGCGTATTCGCTGCTGAACAATGCGGCCGACGCCGAAGATGTGGTTCAGGAAACGTTCGCCGGCGCGTTCAAGAATCTGGCGAAGTTTGAAGAGCGATCGAGCGTCAAAACCTGGTTGAGCCGGATTCTGGTCAATCAAGTTGCGATGTTCAAACGAGATCATCGCTCAGCGAAAAGTGAATCGCTCGATCAAGGCTTCGGAGGTGCCGGAGGGGAGGCCAGCGGGGGAGGAGGCTCCACGACGGCCGGCGTTGATGCGAGATTGGATCTGCACGCGACGTTGCAAAAACTCAGCGATGAGCACCGAAAAGTCCTGGTGCTACGCGAGCTGCAACAGTTGAGTTACGAAGAAATCGCGGCGGTGCTTGATGTGCCGCGCGGAACGGTTGAATCGAGATTGCACCGGGCGCGAGCCGAACTGCGGAAAAGTCTGGGCGCTGATTTCGCTTGAGGTGGCTCGACCGTGCCGACAACAGAATATTTGCGGCACCGCGTGTCGATGATCGCGTGTGCCTGAGCGATCCGTGTTTTATGGGCGGTCGCGGGACGTCTGCGGCGGACCGCGCCGCCCTGTTAAACTTCAGGGGTGAAGTTCAGGGCTGCGGGAGATTTGGGGTCAATCTATGAACTGCGAACAATTCAGTTCACAGCTCGACGCGTATCACGACGGCGAACTTGATGCCGCGCGCGTTGCAGAAATGGATGCGCACCTGCGCGAATGCCCGGCGTGCGCGCTGGCGTTGCAATCGCTTCGATCGATGTCGCATCTGATGCAGACGATTCCGATGACGGAGATGTCGGCGGATGCGGTTTCGCGCTTGCACGCCGCGGTCGATCGCACGATGGATCGCAGCCTGCTGCCGCTGGCGCGATCGTTCGTCGGCATTGCCGCTTCCATCCTCGTCGTCGCGACAGCGGGGCTGTTTTGGATGCAGCCGTCACACGCGAGCGCGCCGCAGGCGTGGGAAGGCGCGATGCTGGTCTCGCAGCAGAGCAATGACCTCTCGCAAACAGCGAATTCCGGCACGATGGAGCCCGACTTGATCGTCGCCGACCTTTCGCGGAGCAACAGGCCATGAGTCGCTTGAAGATGATTTTGACGGTCGCGTTCGTCCTTGCGATGGGCGCCGGCGTGGCGGTGGGGATGTTCAGCGCGCGCTATCCGCAGTCACATCAGCCGCGTTCGTGGCTGGGCGATGAGCTGAACCTCTCGCCGGAACAGCGCGAGCAGATGCGAACGATCTGGCAGGACGTGAGCAAGAACCGTCCGCGCGATGGGGATCGTCGTCGCGCGCTTGAAAAAGAGCGCAACGAAGCGATCGTCGGCCTGCTCAATGAAGAACAGAAACTCAAATACGAACAGATCAATCAGCAATTCGTGCAGCGGATGCAGGAACAGTCGCAGCAGCGCGAGGCGGCCATGCAGAGCGCGATCGAGCGGACGATGCAGATGCTCACGCCGGAACAGCGCGTGAAGTACGAACAAATCATGCAGGAACGCCGCGAGAAAAAAGAACGCGATCGCGAAAATCGCGACAGCGGTGAGAAAAACGGCGGCGGATCGCATCGCTCGCCAACAACAAATGATGCGGGTGCTCGCATTTCGCAGGCGAAGTGAATTTCAGATGAAGCTGAGTAACCGAAA
>JACMJD010000596.1 GCA_014380825.1 Phycisphaerae bacterium
CGAGTTTTTTACCGATCGGCTGCCGAAAGCCCGCGCCGCAAGCCGGCGCGCATCCGCCGCCGAGGGTGGCCGTGGCGGAAGCGGTCGCTAAGGATGTCCCGCTTTATATTGAAGAGATTGGCAAAGCGGTGGCAGTCGAGAAGGTTTCAATCCAGCCGCAGGCATCGGGGCAGATCATCGAGATTCATTTTGTCGACGGCGCGGACGTGCGGAAAGGCGATCTGCTGTTCACGATCGATCCGCGTCCGTATGAAGCCGCGCTCGCCGCCGCCAAGGCGGCGCTCGCGCAGAATCAGGCCGCCCTCACACTGTCGCGCAGCGAGTGGGAACGCGTCAAGGACATGGTCAACACGAACGCGATCTCCAAAGAACAATACGACCAGCGGCAGAACGCGGTAGCGGTGGCCGAAGCGCAAGCGCAGGCCGCGCAGGCGGCGGTCGATCAGGCGGCGGTCAATCTCGACTACACGCGCATCCGCTCGCCCATCGACGGTCGCACCGGCCAGCGCTTGGTCGACCTTGGCAACGTCGTGAGCGCAAGCAGCATGATGTCGCTGCTGACCATTCAGCGCTTCCATCCGATCTACGCCGACTTCAACATCCCCGAGCGCAACCTTGACCACGTCCGCAGCAACATGGCGCGCAACACGCTCAAGACGATCGTCACTGCGAACCAGAAACCGAACGAACAGCCGCGCGAAGGGCAGTTGACGTTCCTCGACAACGCGGTGCAGGAAGGCACCGGAACGGTCAAGCTCCGCGCGACATTGCAGAACGAAGATCGCTTTTTCTGGCCCGGCCAGTTGGTGCAGGTGCGGTTGGTGTTGCAGGTGTTGAACAACGCGGTGCTTGTGCCGAGCCTCGCGCCGCAGATCAGCCAGGCCGGTCCTTATGTATATGTCGTCACGCCGGATTCCAAGGCGGAACTTCGCCCGGTGAAGCTCGGTCAACGGCAGGGTGACATGATCGTGATCAGCGAAGGCCTGAAAGCCGGCGAGCAAGTCGTCACCGTCGGCCAGATGATGGTGACGCCCGGCGGGCCGGTGACGATCATGCCGCCGAACAGCGGCGCACCTGGCGCACCGGGTGCTCCAGCGAATCCGCCGACGTCCCAACCGGCGACCGCCGCTAACTGACACGCGAAACAATCCTCTCGAATCGAAGTGAGTTGTTGTGAATCTTTCCGAACAGTTTATTCGTCGGCCCGTCATGACGATCGTCCTGACGGTTTCCGCCATCATGTTTGGCGTGCTCGCGTTTCGCTCGCTGCCGGTGAACGACCTGCCGGCTGTCGATTACCCGGTGATTCAGGTGAGCGTCGGTTATCCGGGCGCGAGCCCGGAGACGGTCGCGTCCACAGTTGCCACGCCGCTTGAAAAGCAGTTCATGCAGATTGCCGGGCTGGAACTGATCACCAGCTCGAGCAAGCAAGGCTACTGTTCGCTGACGTTACAGTTCGACTTGGAGAAAAACGTTGACGCCGCCGCGACCGACGTGCAGGCGGCGATCAGCCGCGCGCAGGGAAATCTGCCGCAGGATCTTCCCTCGCCGCCGACGTTCACCAAGACCAATCCGAACGATCAGCCGATCATGTACATCGCCGTCGCCAGCGACACGATGACGCGCGGCCAGTTGTACGATCTGGCGAACACGCAGATTCAGCAGCGCGTGAGCATCCTCAGCGGCGTGAGCCAGGTTCAGGTGTTCGGCACGAAGAGCGCAATCCGCATCAAAGCAAGTCCATCGCTCCTCGCCGGGCGCGGGCTCACGATGGACGATCTGTCCGAATCGATTCGCAAGGGCACAAGCTATTCCGGCGCCGGCCAGATCGACGGCCCGGATCGAACGTTCCTGCTTCAACCGCAAGGTCAGCTCGACACGGCCGAGGCGTACAACAATCTGATTATCGCGATGCGCGATAATGCGCCGGTTTATCTCAAAGACGTCGCGACCGCCGAGGAAACGGTACAGGACGAGCGCATCAACATGCGCTTCTGGGTGCGTGGCCGACAAGTGCCGCCGGCGACGGTGGTGCTGGCGGTGAGTCGCCAGGCGGGCGCGAACGCGGTGGCAGTTGCCGATTCGGTGAAAGCGCTCTTGCCTGAAGTGCAGGCGCAGCTGCCGGGTTCCGTGCAGATCATTCCGATTCACGACCGCTCGCGCACGATCGTCAACAGCGTGCGCGACGTCGAAGAAACGCTGATCATCGCGTTCGTGCTCGTCGTCATCATCATCTTCGCCTTTCTCGGCCGCGTAACCGATACGCTGATTCCCGTGGTCGCGCTCCCGCTGTCGCTGCTGTTGACGTTCATCGTCATGAAGATCGCGGGGTACAGCCTCGACAACCTCTCGCTGATGGCCCTCACGCTTGCGATTGGGTTCCTCGTCGACGATGCGATCGTGTTCTTGGAGAACACGGTTCGGCGAATGGAAAAGTTCGGCGAATCACCCATGCGCGCCAGCATCAACAGCGCGCGCGAGATCAGTTTCACCATTCTGGCCATGACGCTCTCATTGGCGGCGGTGTTCCTGCCGCTGCTTTTTATGAGCGGGCAGGTCGGGCGAATCTTCCGCGAGTTCGCGGTGACGATCATCGTGTCGATCATCGCCAGCGGCGTCGTTTCGCTCACGCTCACGCCGCTGATGTGCGCCCGCATGCTCAAGCCGCGCGGGCACGGAACGAAAAAGACGTTCGTCGAGCGCACGATCGGCGCAGTCGAACAGCGCGTGCTGGCGGTGTATGGAAATTCGCTGTGGTTCTTCCTGCGGCATCGCTGGGTTTCGCTGCTGATCTGGGTTGGATGCTTCGTCGGAACGATCATGACATTTCGAGCGGTGCCTAAGGCGTTCTTGCCCAAGGGTGACAGCTCGTTCCTGTGGGGATTCTTGATCGCGCAGGAAGGTGCTTCGCCGGAGCTGATGCGGAAATATCAGGATCGCGCCGAAGAAGTGATGCACCAGGATCCGAACATCCGCGTGACGTTCACGATGACCGGGAACAACCAGTTCCTCAACTCCAACTTCGGCCTGCTGCTCGGCTTCTTGAAACCGCCCGGCGAGCGCGAGCCGCTTGAGACGATGGGCCCGGACGGCAAGCCGATCACGATCAAGAACCCGACGATTGATGAGATTGCGCAGGCGTCATCCGGCAAATTAATGATGAGTATTCCCGGCGCGGTCGGCGTGTTCACGGCGCAGCCGGTGCTGGAAATCTCAACCGGCGCGACGAACCGCTCCGCCGGCGCTTTTGCGTACACGGTCAGCGGCATCAATCCAAAAGAGGTGTACGAGAATTCCGGCAAGCTGCTGGGCAAATTGATGCCGCAGATCGGCAAGCTGTTTGCCGGGCCGCCGCAGGCGGACATGTTTCTCAACACGCCGAGCCTCAAGATCAACATCCTGCGCGACAAAGCCGAGATGTACGGCATTAGCGCGCAGCGCATCGAAGCGCTATTGCGCACGTCGTACAGCGAGAACTATGTCTACCTCATCAAGCGCGCCGAGGATCAGTATCAGGTGATTCTCGAGGTAAACGACGCCGAACGACGCAATCCCGAAGACCTGAAAAATCTCTACGTCCGCAGTGACGACGGCCAGCGCATCACGCCGCTGTCTGCCGTCGCGACATGGGAACTGACCACCGCGCCGCAGGCGGTCAATCACTTGAACCAGTTCACCAGCGTCACGATCAACTTCAACCTCGTGCCCGGCGTGTCGATCGGCGAAGCCGTCGATTTTGTCGGCAAGGCCGCCGAAGAAACGTTGCCGGCATCGCTGAAGGGATCATTTCAGGGTGAAGCGCTCGTCTTCCAGGAAACCACCCGCACGATGATCCCGCTGATGATCATGGCGGTCTTCGTGATGTACGTGATCCTGGGCATTCTGTACGAAAGTTACCTGCATCCGATCACGGTGCTCTCCACGCTGCCCACCGCGATGGTGGGCGGGCTCGCGACGCTCCTGATCTTTGGCCAGGAAGCGTCGCTCTACGCGTTCATCGGACTGTTCATGTTGATGGGCATCGTGAAGAAGAACGGCATCATGATCGTCGACTTCGCGCTCCAACGAGTCGCCGAGGGCGAAACGGCCGAGAAGGCGATTCACGATGCGAGCATGGACCGATTCCGCCCGATCCTCATGACGACACTGGCGGCGATCATGGGCGCGATCCCGATCGCGCTGGGCTACGGCGCCGACGGCGAGAGCCGTCGCCCGCTTGGCCTGGTGATCGTCGGCGGGCTGATCGTGTCGCAGTTCATCACGCTCTACATCACGCCGGTGATTTACCTCTACATGGAACTGTTCCAGGAAAAAGTGCTGGATCGAACCAGCTTCTTCCGGTCCGCGCGAACGCATCCGGAGCTGCGTGACATCGCGCGGGAGCAAGAAGGGCATCCTCCGTTTGCGACGGTCGCCGAAGCCGGCAACGGCAACGGCCACAACCGCGCGCACGAATAGCCTTTTCACGCCGGGGCAAAGCGGTACTCCGCGCCGGCCCGGATCGCATTCACATTTATCAGACCGGCGCCCTCGGCATAGACGGCCAACGCCATCGCGCAGTCCATACGCGCTACGCAGACCCAATCGTAGCACGCCGCATTCCCGCAGATTTCCGCTGACCCCGCCGCCGTGCGCGCCATACTTCCCTGGCAGCCCGTGGTGAAGTCCCGCGCGTGGATGCGCCGTGGCACGAGGACGCAAGCAGCGACCGCGCGACTTCACCATGTGCTGCTAAGCCGATCAACACGTCGTTCGCCAAACGGAGTGTGGGAGATGATGCGCTATCCACTGAGGTTTGCAGCACTGTCGCTTGCCGCGGCGGTCGCGTTGCCTTCGTCGTCGCACGCTGCGACTGACCTGCTGCACGAATGGAAACTGGACGAGACCTCTGGCGCCACCGCAGTCGACGCCATCGGTGCGATCGGCGGCGGGATCGGTGGAACGTCGAGCTGGACCAGCGGCAAGATCAACAACGGCTTCAAAACCACCGGCAGCACGCTCGGCTACGTGAACGCCGGCAACGTGCCGGTTTCCGGCAGCTTCTCCCTGTCGTTCTGGGTGAAACCCGAAGACGCTTCGCTGGACTGGCGAAACATGGTTTCCAAGCACGACGGCGTCGCCGGCACCAGATCACTCTTCGTCGGGCAGAGTCTGAACGACGGCGCACTGCGATTCAGCTTGTACTTCGACGGCACCAACGCCGCGTCGATCGACACGCCCGCCGCGACCGTCGCCAGCGGAAGCTGGGCGTTCGTCACCGCAACGTGGAACGAAGCGACCAAGGTACAATCGCTCTTTGTCGATGGCGTGCTGCGCGCGAGCGCGACGCATGCGGGGCAGAGCTTCAGCGTCTCGCGCGCATCGAATCTTCTGTTCAACACCAACAGCACGAACAGCATCGCCGGTTTAGGCACAGGTTCGTGGGCTCGCTTTCCCGGCACGGTGGATGACGTCGCGCTGTGGAGCGCGTCGCTGAGCGCAGGACAAATCAAAGCGATGAATTCAACCTCGGCCATCCCGGGGCTGACCAGCTTCGATGCGCAGTCCTTCGCCAGCGTGGTGAAGGCGTACGACACGAACTTCGCGAGCAACATCGGCAACACGCGCTGGACGCGCACGACGGGTTTAAGCATCGGCGCCGGCGCGACGCAGAAATACGCGAACGGTTACGCGATGCAGTTCGACGACGCCGGCGTGGGTGTGACCTCGCTGAGCAGGATCAGCCTGAGCTTTGATCCCCAGCACTTGAACCTCGCCGACACCACCAATACCACCGACAACCCCGGCGTGATCGGCGCCGACGAGCCTGCGATTTACTTGTCTTCGCACGAGATCGATGGACTGGTCACCAACAGCTCGATCGGCTCCGCCGACATCCGGCCAGGCACGATGAACGGCGACGTGTTCGTCATGCTCTGGCTTCAGGATATGCAAGGCGCCGACGATCGTGCCGCGCTGCGCACCGAGCTAGTCGGCGCCGGCGGATCGATCTACTCGCTGCTCGATTCGAGCGATCAGAAGTGGACACAGCTCGCATCGGTCTACAACGGCTTCGACACGCTCGTGCGATTCGACGACGCGAGCCTTGTCGGCGCGATCAACTGGGACTTCGCCACGCACACGGACATCGTTGTCGATCGATTGGCGGTGAGTGCGGTGCCAGAACCAACGACGGCGATGGCTGTCTTCGCGATCACGACGGGGGCGTTTCTCCGTCGCCGTCGTAACTCACAACTCACAACTCACAACGAAACCCCAAGCTCCAAATTTGAAAATTGATATTTCGAATTTGGAGCTCCTTTGTGATTTATCTTTTGTGACTTGGAGCTTCCGTTGTGAGTTGTGACGTTGTGAATTGTGAGTTCCGCACAGGGAGAAATATGTCATCCAAGCTAATCCGCGGCCGCGCTTTCACGCTCGTCGAGCTGCTCGTCGTCATCGGAATTATCGCGATCATGATCGCGATTCTGCTGCCGTCACTCAGCAAGGCGCGGAAGGCGGCGCAGTCAGTCACGTGCATGTCGAACCTGCGCGGCTGGGCGCAGTCGATCACGATCTACACGACCGAACATCGCGGCCGATACTGGATCGACTGGGGCAACGTCCCGCCCGCCGGCACCGGGCAGGGCACGTGGATGCGCGTGCTCAGCTCGTACTATCGCAACCTCGATCAGTTTCGCTTGTGCCCGAGCGCGATCGATCCGACGAAAACCTACGGCGGAACCACGTTCACCGCCTGGGGTCCGATCCCGCAATCAGCCGGGTTCCTGTTCGATCCGAAAGATTTTGGAAGCTACGGCATCAATCACTGGATCAACGATCTGCCGAAATCCGGCCCGTTCGTGAACGGCTGGCGGAATCGTCCCGATCTCCAATGGCGCCGAGTCGGCGCCGCCGGAAAGAACACGCAATCCCCCCTGATCGGCGACTGCGAATGGTACGGCGGAAATCCGATGGACCTCGCCAGCGGACAAACCTTCGGCGCGGTGCCCACGGTCGAGAACTCGCTATACAAACAAGTCTTCGGCATGCCGCAAAGCTGGAACTACGACATGGCTAGGTTCACGATGAACCGGCACGGTCGTGGGATCAACATGGCTTTTGAAGATGGTTCGGTCAGACACGTCGATAAGTCGGATCTGTGGACGCTGAATTGGTATAAGGGTTTTCGGCCGGCGAAGGTGAGCGTACCGTTCTAGTTGTTCACGCCGGTAGCAAACTGGGTCACGACCTCTCCAGAGCCCTGCGACGGCGAATGCAACTTCTTGGCGATTTCAGTCAGTGACGCCGGCACGCAGTCCAATTTGATTCGACCACGCACCTTGCCACACTAGACGGTTCACGCCACACTGACCGATAATCCTTAGACGTTCTCCCGGCTTTTCCGCATCGCCGAGGAGCGCTGTCCCTGTTTGCGTGTCTGATCGGAGCTGTTGGAAATGGAACTTCCACGACGAAATCGCGGCGACGAGCTGCTGAAGCCTGGTGAACTCACTCAACTACGCATGCGCCTGCGCGCGATCGCGCCGAAGCATGACCTGACGACCGTGATCGCCTGCGCGTTCGATCATCGGACGCGCATGCTGCCGTTCATCTTCGCCGACACGCGGATGGCGCCCGCCGGCGTTCGCGCGATCGGGTCGGCGATGGTGGATTCGGGGTTTGAGCGAACGCGGATCGTCTTGCAGCAATGGAACCGCAGCTTCCGGCCCTCGCAGATGAAGCTGGACGGTCGCGTGCCGGACCGGTTTATGGTTTCGAGCATGGGCCTGCATTCGGATCAGGCGATGGGCTTGATCAAGGATGCGCACAAGATTGATGAGAGCCAGCGGCCGCTGATTATCGCGGGGGGCCCGCACGCGGTGTATCAGCCTTACGATCTGTTCAGCGCGAATCCGAAGGACGCGTACGGCGCGGACGTTGTCGTCACCGGCGAAGAGTTCGTGCTGCTGAGCCTGATCGAAGTCGTGCTTAAGACGCGCGGCCGGGGCGAATCGATGCGGTCGGCGTTCTATCGCGCCAAAGACTGCGGCGCACTCGATGAAGTTGCGGGCCTGGTTTATCCGCGCAGTTACACCGACGGCGTGCCGGATGAATTGATCGACACGGGAATCCAGCGACTCGTCGGCGATCTCGACGAGCTGCCGCACCCGGTGCTCGGGTATCGATTGCTGGAACCGCCAAGCCGCAAGCCGACGCTTGCGTCGCGCGCCGTCGAAGCCAACCAAATTTACAAGCTCAGTCCGATCAGCTCGCTCGTGTTGACCTTCGGCTGCAAATTCGCATGCACGTATTGCCCGATCCCCGCGTACAACCAGCGGCAACATCGCCTGAAGAGCGGCGATCGCATCGCCGAGGAAATGTGGCGGCTCAACAAAGAATACGGCCTGACGTATTTCTTCGGCGCCGATGACAATTTCTTCAACACTAAATCGCGCACCCTCGACATCGTCGAAAAATTGGCCAGTGCCGAATTCGAAGGCAAGCCGCTGGGTCGCAAGGCACGCTGGTACACGGAAGTCACGGTTCACGACACGCTTATGATGAAAGATCATCTGAAGCTCGTGCATAAATCCGGCTGCCGCGCGCTGTGGCTGGGCGTGGAAGATCTCACCGCGACGCTCGTGAACAAGGGCCAAAGCGCCGGCAAGACCGTCGAAGCGTTCGAACTGCTGAAAGCAAACCGCATCTGCCCGATGCCGATGATGATGCATCACGACGCCCAGCCGTTGTATTCGCGTGGCACGAATTACGGACTGCTCAACCAGGTGAAAATCCTCCGCAAAGCCGGGGCGGTTTCGTTGCAGGTGTTAATGCTCACTCCGGCGGCGGGATCGAAACTGCTGGAGCCGACGTTCAACAGCGGGCAGGTCTTCAAGAGCGTTGGCGGGAAGAAAGTTCTGCCCAGCATGTACGACGGCAATTACGTCGTCGCCTCACTGCACAAGCGGCCGTGGCAAAAGCAGCTCACGATGGTCGCGGGTTACGCGTATTTCTATAACCCGTATTGGTTCATCGTAAACCTCCTCAAGAGCCGGCGTTCGCCACTGAGCGCCAAGCCCGCGATGATGCAACTGGTCGGCATGGCCGGCCTGCTGATGACGATCATGCGCACCAGCGGCTGGGCGATCCGATTGATGTGGGGCAAGATCGACCGCTTCAGCGCGGCGCCGCCGAGTAAATTTCCCATGCGCGCCCCGAGTGGCGCGGAAGCGAGTCATCCGAATTTCCGACCGAAGGTTGAGGTCGAGCTGCACCAGGTTCGAGTGCGCGTGCCCTCGGCTGCGCGCGAGATGGCAACGCAAGCTTGACCGATCAAGCTACCTCCGCTCGGCGTGGGGGGGTAAACCAGCAATTGCATACCCAACCCAA
>JACMJD010000597.1 GCA_014380825.1 Phycisphaerae bacterium
CCAGCAGCGATTTGCTCCAGCCGTATCTGCGCGGCAGTCGGGGCGTGTGGTTCTGTCCATCCAGCATCGACTTGCGCGAACGCGCGATCGCACTGAGCAACAACAAGCTCTACAACTGGTGTTACAAGATCAACAACCAGCCTGACACGCGCGAACCTTTCTTCTTCGGATCGTGGACCGGCAATCGCACCGATTATGAAAAGCAGCCGAAGAAACTTTCGCTGGTACGCTCGGCGGTGAATCCGTACAGCGCGCTCAACACGCGCCCGCCGGTGCGATCGCACAGCGAGATCTGGATGATCTCGGATATCGACGGGCGCAATTTCACCAAGGCACACACCTTGGCGTTTGGAATCACGGACGACGCGATCGATCCAGAGCTTCGATCGTGGCAACCCGTGCACAAGTCGGGCAAAGTTGGCCGCAACTACGCGTTCTTCGACGGGCACGCGGAGTGGATCGGTTTCGACTTCTGGCCGGTAAATCCGTAAAGCATTTACTCCTCTCCCTCCGGGAGAGGCCGGGTGAGGGCCCGAGTGTGAACCGATTCTCCAAAGCCGAAAGCACTCCTCACGCGGGCCCTCACCCTAACCCTCTCCCGGAGGGAGAGGGGATCAGATGTGCGATGATCCGCTCTTTCGCTGCGATCATTGTTGTCCTTGGTATCGCATCGTGTCTTTGCGCCGACGACGTCGTTCGCGTCGATCATTCGCTGATCATTTCCGGGCACCCCGAAGCCACCAAAGCCGGCATCACGATTTTGCGACGTGGTGGGAATGCGATCGATGCGCTGGTGACCGTTTCGCTCTCGCTAGGCGTGACCGAGCCGGGGAACTCTGGCCTCGGCGGGAAGATCGCGTTGATGTATTACGACGCGAAGTCGAAAGAAATCACCTTCGTCGCGGGCATGGATCAGGCGGCGATGAAATTGCCGATCGACGAGCTGGTCGCACGGAGCGCCGACGAGCGCAAGCGCGGTTACGACGCCGTGTGCGTTCCCGGATTGGCGGCGGGACTCGAGGCCGCGCATAAACGCTGGGGCACGCAGGCGTGGAACTCACTCTTCGATGCGCCGATCAAGCTGGCGCGCGACGGCTTTGAACTGAGCCCGCTCGCCGCGGAGATGATCGCGGAGTTTCCAAAGGACATCGACGCTGAGGCGGCCCGCATCTACGCGCCGGAGGGCAAACATCCCGCGCCGGGATCGCTTCTGAAGAATCCCGACCTCGCGCACACGATGCAACTGATGGCCGACGGTGGGGCGAATGCGTTTTACCGGGGCGACGTCGCGCAGAAGATTGCCGCCGTGATGCAATCGAACGGCGGATATCTGACCGCCGAAGATCTCGCATCGTTCCAGCCGCGATTTCTCAAGCCGCTCTCGGGTACGTTTCACGAGTACACGATCTTCAGCAGCCCGCCACCTTTGAGCGGCGGAACGACGCTGCTGGCGGCGCTGGGTGCGCTGGCGGATGCGGATTGGAAGGGCGGTCAGCCGCGCGATGCGCGGTACATCGACACCCTTTGCCGCGTGTTGCAGCAGATTTATCCTGACGTTCAGCGCAGCGCCGCCGACGCGCCCGATTCAACCGAGCGCGTGGCGAGGATTCTCGATCCGGAGAATCTCAAGATGATTGCCAAGCGCGCCGGCGCCGCCGATCCGAAAAAAGGCGCGCTCTCACGCCTCGATCGCTTCGACGAGTTCGTCATGGACGATTCGCCGCAGGCCAGCACCACACACCTGATCATCATCGATCGCTTCGGCAACATCGCATGCGCCACGCAGTCGCTGGGCAATCATTTCGGCTCGGCCGTCGTCGCGCCGGGTACGGGCGTGCTGCTGAACAACGACATGAACAACTTCGCCTACGCGACTAAAGGATCGATTAACTTCGTCGCGCCCGGCAAGTGGCCGCGTAGCACGATGACCCCGACGATCGTGCTGAAAAGCGGCAAGCCGTTTCTGGTGATCGGTGCGCCCGGCGGGCAGCGCATACCCGTGGGCGTGCTTCAGGTGACGCTCGATGTGCTTCAATTCAATCGCCCGCTGAAGGAAGTGGTCGATGCGCCGCGATTTCATCTGCGACGCAACGCAAGTCGAAATGATCCGGTGAACGAGATCGACCTCGACAAGGACTTGGATGCCGCCCTCGAAGAGCAGTTGAAAAATATGGGCTGGGCCACGTTCCGCAAAGAGAAGGGCGAGTTCTATTTCGGCGCAGTCAACGCGGCGATGTTCCTGCCGAACGGAAAGATCCTCGGGGTCGCCGATCAGCGACGCACCGGTGATGCGGGTGGAAATTGATGATCAAGACACAGCATACTATCCCCGATGCATCGCTCCGCCGCTTGCGGCGTCGCAGATCAGGAAGCGTGGCACATTCAATTTGC
>JACMJD010000598.1 GCA_014380825.1 Phycisphaerae bacterium
AGTTGGCGTTCGCAAAGATCGTCGGATCGAACCGCGCCTCCGCCTCCACTGTTCGCGACGCTTCGATGCCGGGTCCGTAGCCGGCGACTTTCACGTCCAGGTTGTTTATGACCGCGCGGTGAATCATGTCGCGCAGGTTCATGCGCACGCGTGGCTGCTCCGCCAGCGACGGCCCGGAGGTAGCGGCGGTGGCTGGGCGCGCCGGACGCGGCTGCTCACCCGGACGCGTCGGCAGATAGCTGCTCTCCAGCGTCGTCGGCAGCGGTCGCATCGGATACGGCTTCGCTTCCCGCGCGGCTTCGCGCTCGGAGCGCTGCGCGGCGCGCGGATCGAACGGTTCGTCCGAGCCGCATCCGCCAGCCGTCGCGAGCAGGGCGCTCAGACACGCGGTGCCCAAAGCAGCCTTGATCCGGGCAGTATTGATTCGCGTAGCGCTGGTTCGTGCGGCATTGGACATTCAAATTGCTCCGTCTTCAGGTGTCGATCCGTCTCTGTTGGTTGCGATTCGCTGGTTCGTCAGGTCGCGCGGATTATAGAAATCACTGGAATGAACGCAAAAGAGCGCCCAGCGCCAAGGCGAGCAGCATTACACCGCCGAACTCGTCGGCGGCGATCATCCACCATCGCCGCCGCCATCGTCCGGCGAAGCTGAGCAGCCCGGAAAAACCGATCACCCAACCGATCGTGGCGACGAACACGCCTAGCACAATAATCGGCAGATCACGCGTAGGTTGTTGAGAGATGTCGCCCGCCCATTTAGGCAAAACGACAAACCAAAACGCGAGCGTCATCGGGCTAAGTCCGGTCATCAACAGCCCGGTGACATAGCCACTGGCGGTTCGCCCGGCAGATGACGCCGCAGGTTGCGCGTTGTCATGTGAATTTTTCTTCACACGGAAGTTTTTGCGCTTCTCACTGAATATGTCCGCGCGGGCCACCACCCGGGCACCGCGAAGGCTGCTGATTCCCAAAAAAGCGAGGAGCCCGCAAGCCGCGATGGTCATCGGCCAATAAAACCACGGGCGCGACGCCTGATCGGTTTGCAGCAATCGCGTGACGCTCAGCGACGCGACGATCGCGTACGTCACGTCCACCGTAACCGCACCGCAGCCCAGCGCAAAGCCGGATGCGAAGCCGTGCCGCAGCGCCCGGCGGGCCATTTCCACGTTCACCGGCCCGATCGGCGCGGCGGCTCCGATGCCAAACAAGATGCCCCGAAGGAACAAACCGCCATCCATTTTGCTGGTTCTACCAATTCAAGGCGGTTGTTTCAGGTCCTGCGCGCCGTTACATTCTGCCCACGATGGCGGCGGATGAACAAAAGTCTGACCAGGCGGCGCCGCGCGAGAAGACGCTCCAGGAGATCGTCGACGACCTGGCGCTGTACCCGGCCGACGCGTTTCGATTTGTCGAAGAAGGCTTATCCTACGCCGCCAACGAGATTCACGGCGAGTCGCCCAAGAACAAGCCGGCGTCGCTGGTGCGTCGTCACGTCAGCGGCCAACAGCTTTGCGAAGGGCTGCGTCGATACGCACTGCTGAACTGGGGATTGCTGGCGCAGACGGTGCTTCGCCGCTGGAACATCACCTGCACGCTCGACTTTGGCCGGATCGTGTTCGCGCTGATCGACGCGGGGCGGATGCAGAAAACCGATCAGGATGACCTCGAAGATTTCCGCAATGTGTTCGAGTTCAAGACTGCGTTCGAAGTCGATTATCGCATCGAGCACAAGTCATGAGTGCCACGCGCACGGCCGCCAAGAAACACGTCGATCGGCGTGACGATCAACCCGCTGCGTCTGGGCAAGTGTTCGAGCCGAAACCGTTTAAGCCGCATCGCAAATTGTTCGCATTGCTGATCGTGGTGAATCTCGTTTGGATCGCGGCGTTGATCGTGATGTACATCACGACCGTGCGGAATGCGCATCCGACTTCATTGCAGCAGCGCGAGCTTGAAATCCTTCAATCGGACAAGCTGCTGGAGGAACTGACTCCGGCGACGCGTCCCGGCGCATCCGATCTGCCCAGCGCGCCGCGATAGTCCATCAGATACGCGGCGGCCGCGAGTAGCAGCTCGCCGCAGATCGCCCAGAGCCGAAGGAGCAGGCTTAACAATCCAAGGACCACTTCGCGTTCGACCTGATTGCCAAGCGACGCCTGCACCTCTTGCGGCAGGATGACATTCATCGCGGCGACGAAGACGAGCTCGCGCACGCCGAACCCCGCCGGCGCCCAGACGGCCAGGAATCTGGCGGTCCACGCCAGGCAATACGCGCCAGCGACAACCCACCACCAATCCGCCTTCAGTCCGAGCACATCGCGCGTCAGCAGGTAAACACCAAGGCTCTGCCAGATCAATCCGAGCACGTTCCAGCCGAGCACGAGGAACAACTGCCCGGCGGAAAGCGGTTTTGCAATGGGAGGCTTCTTCAATCTCCGCATGACAGCGTTGATCAAGCCGTAACACACCTTTGGATGCAGCAGGAACAGCAGCGTCGGAACGAGCAGCGTTGCAACGTACATCCATCCGCGCGCGGCGCCGGTGAGATTCTTGATACCGAAATAAAGCAGACACGAGACGGCGACCAAAACGTTCGCCAGCAGAAATACCGCCAACTCCAGAATCTGGCTGACCGACGTCACGCTGCCGCGGACTCCGTACGGCTTGTTCAGATAGACACGGCCAATCACCTGCAAGATGGCGCCGGGCACATAGCGCGCCAGTTCGGATGTCGACCAGATTCGCGTCGCCGGCGCGATTGGGAGCGGATAACCGAGCTTCGCCAGGATGCGCCGCCACGCCATTGCGCGGAAGACGAACAGAAAGATCGCGAACATCCCGACCGCCAGCAGGAACGGGATGAAATCCAGGCGGGCGAGCCGCGCCTGAATTTCCGGATCGTGCCACTTCTCTTTGATCGGCGCGATAATGCGAACAAAGATCGCGATCGTAATCCCGAGCGCGAACATCCGCTTCAGCCAGGGCTTCAGCCAATCCCACGTGCTGCGCAGGTTTCGCGAATATTTCTCGTCAAACGTGACGACTTCGTCGGCCGGGCGATCTTCGGTCACGCCGATTGTTTCGGTTCGCTTGCGGCGCGGCGGGAGCAGATTGATTCCCTTCTTCCGCAGCCACGGCCGCACCTTGCGGCGGATCGTCGGCAGGCGGCGGAGGAACCAATTGAGCATCAGCAGCAGGACGCGCATCGTCAGCCACGTCACGCCCGCCGCCAGCGCGATCACGCCGAGCAACTGGATCACACTGATCTTCAGATGAAACCGCGCCAGCAGATCTTCATATCGCTTGGACACAAACCACAGCGCCGCGGCGGTGGTAAGGAACGAGATGAACGTGACGAGAAAGGTGAAATACGCCGGATCAAAGCGCACCGCGACGCCGCGCATCACGCGCGTCGTCAGCCGGCGCTTTCCCGGAAATGTCACCAGCGCGAACCCGATCAAGAACAGCGGAATCCCGCCCGGCCCCGGGATGGCGATGCCGAACACGGGCGAGCCCAGAATGAACAGCCACCCGAGGACGTTTTTGAAAACGAACCAGAAATAATCCGCGATGAACCGCCGGAACATGGCAATCCACGGATTCTCATGCGGCGGCGGCAGTGCCGGCTTGCGTACCGGCTCGCGATGTTCGGTGGTGGATTCAGTCATAGATGCGTGGGATGTTCGATTCTAAGCGGATGTGCGATGTGAATCGAGACTGCGTGGTGATTCGAATAACCAATAACTAAGAACGAAGAACCGTTTTCGGTTAGATTTACCTCATGCACCGCGACATTCAGCGCGTCCTCATTTCCCAGTATCAGATCATGGCGCGCGTCCGAGAGATGGCCGAGCGGATTACGGAGGACTTTACCGAGCACGACATCACCATCGTGCCGGTGATGACCGGGGCGATGATTTTCTGCGGCGATCTGATCCGGCAAATTCCGATCCACATGCGCATCGGACTGCTGGCGGTCAGCAGCTATCCCGGCGCGAGCATCTCGACGCGCGGCTCGCAAATCGTCAGCCAGCAACTGGGCGACGTGCGAGGTCGGCACGTGTTGCTGATCGATGACATCCTCGACAGCGGCGGGACGGTGCGATTAATCACGCCGATGCTGAAAGAAGCCGGCGCGACCGAGGTGAAGACCTGCGTGTTGCTCCGCAAGGATCGGCCTACCGCCAAAGGGATGACCGTCGATTACGTTGGCTTCGAGATTCCCGATGAGTTCGTTGTGGGTTACGGCCTGGACTACAACAATTATTATCGCAACCTGCCGGACATCGTCACGCTGACGCCCGAGGCGGTTGAGCGGATGCGCACCGCATGCTGAAGCGACAATCCACCTTCGCCGCCGCCCAGGGCGATGCCGTCGTCGCGCCGGCGCGGGCGGGTACGTCGCTAGCCGCGCTGTTCTCGGGGCATGTCTTGCAGGATGGCGAACTGATCCTGCTGCTGATCAAGCCGTCGTGGTGGTTCATCCTGGTGAGCTCGCTCAAGTTCATCGGCGTCGTGCTGATCCTGATGATCACCGCCGCGTTGCTGGATCACCAACTTCCCGGACGAAATTCCGTCTATCAGGAGCTAGGCCTGTTCGTGCTCGCTGGCCGCGTGATGTGGGCGGCGCTACAGTGGATGGGTCGGCTGTACATCCTCACGGACCTGCGGATCGTCCGCCTGTCCGGGGTGTTCAACGTCGAAATTTTCGATTGCCCGCTGCGAAAAGTCGCCCGCACGCGGCTGCACCGCACGGTCCGCGAACGCCTGACCGGCGTTGGTACGATCGAGATCATTCCATCGGACGAGAAACTGCCGATCAGCTACTGGAACACGGTGGCAAAGCCGCAGCAGGTGCATGAACAGATCTTGGCCGCCGTCAGTCGCGCCAAGCAGGGGCCGGGTTGTGTTTAGCTCAGTAAATCTGCTGTCCGTCGATCCAGATGTGGCCGGGTCTCGCATCACTTGTTTCCAGAATCTCGCCAAGCGGATCTAACGAGCGCACGTCGAATGTGATGAGGTCGGCGCGCTTGCCCGACGTTATCGTGCCGACTTGTTCGTGCATTTGCACCGCCCGAGCACCGCGAATCGTGGCCATCTCCCACAACAAGTGCGGTAACACTTCCGGCGCGAAGTTGTGAAGGATTCGCAGGTCGTCGATCACATTCAGATTCGGCGAACTCGCGCAGCTATCTGTTCCGACCGCGACGTTGATTCCCGCGGCCAGCATCTCGCGCCATCGGTGTGGCGGATGATTGAAGTACCGGTGCGTGCGCGGGCAATAGACAACGCTCGCCCAGCCGCGCGAAAGGATCGCAAGCTCTTCATCGTCGCAGTAATTCACGTGCGCGAGGAGCGTTGGATAATCGAGCAGGCCGATCGCCTGCGCGAAAGCGATTGGCGAACCGCGGAACGTGTCGACGGGTTCTTCCCACATCCCGATGCGCGCCCATAATTCTTGAAACGGCCCGGCGTGCGATTCAAGAAATTCGCGTTCACGATCGCTCTCAGCCAGGTGCGTGGCGAGGGGAAGATTTTGCTCGCGGGCAATCCGCAGGCACCGCTCATAGCCCGGTCGATCAACGGTGTACGGAGCGTGCGGCGTGATCGCGATGCGCAGCATTGATGACGCGAACTCGTCATCGATCGCGTAACCAAGCAGTTCATCAACGCGAAATCGGCGCTTGGCAAGCCCAAGCACTTCGCCATAACTGACGACGCGCGGCTTGCGCGTCATGCCGGCGAGCGCGGCGCGCGTGACGCGCACCTCCTGCGAGATATCACCCAGACACGTCACACCAAACCGAAGCGACTGCTCGGCGCCTGCGCGCACCTGTTCGGCGGTCCACGCTGCGGCGTCGTCGAGTTTGGCTGGCGTGCGCGAACGAATGTTGAGCAGCCAATCGCCGAAGGATGCGCCAGCGCCCGCTCCACATTCGGCCAGGCTGAACTCCAAATGTGTGTGCGCATTCACCAGTCCCGGCAGCAGGACAGCATCGCCCAAATCTTCGACCGCATATTCTGGATGATTTGTGATGACTTGATTCGCATCGCCAGCGGCGACGATCACACCGTCCGCGATCGCGACGGCCGCGTCGCGCAAGAGCGGAACGTCCATCGGTGCAACGAATTTCGCGCGTAAGATTTGAGCGGGCGGCATCGGAGCGAGATTCTACGGCTGATCGTCCTTCACTTCAGCCATCAGCGCCGCCGCCGCCGATCGGGCGTGTTCCAGCCGCTTCTTGGCCATCGCGCGGACCGCGTTGAAGTGGAAGCCTTCTTTCAGCCGCGCGTCCCAGTAGCCGTACGCATCGCGCTTTTCGTACGACTCGATCAACTGGTTGACGCCATTCCCTTGCAACGCGAGTTGGATCATCAAAGTCGTCAGGCCAGTCAGGCCGAAATCTTCGAGGCTGATCGCATCGCCGAGCAGTCGGGCTTCTTCGATCATCGGCTGGCGCTGCGGCGATTCGAGCAACAGCCGCGTCGTGCGGTCGAGCACGTCTTCTTCCGCGTGATCGGACAACAGCGTCACCAACAGCTCGGCCGACTGTTCGGCGCGCTGCTTGACGCTCGACCGCGCGAGCTTTCCCACTGTCGCCGCCGTCTGCTTCTGCGGCAATTGCATCGCCCAGCACGCAAGCTCCAACGCTTCCAAATCCGGTTCGTTGGCGATCAGTTTCAGCGAGATGAATTTCTGCACGCGCGCGAACAATCGCTGCGCGTCATCCACCAGGCGCGGCCCGCGCGTGCGGCGCTCGTCGACCTCGGCCAGTGCATTCTCAAAGTGGCGTCGCAGCTTCCCGTCCATGGACAGCTCCCCAGCGCATTTCGCGGCACGCACGCACTTCCCGCGCGAAGTATACATTTCGCTGGCGAGGAAACGACGACTTTCAACAAATGAATCGATTTCCCTTATGATGACCATCGTCTGACCGAGACGAAATGGAGAATGTAAATGTACGCATGCCTGAATCGCATGACCGCCGGCGCGGGTTTGAGCCAGGAAGAGTTCGTGAAGCTGTCCGCCGATGCCGGATTTGCCGGCGCGGACGTTGATATCAATTACGGCGCTCAGCACGGCACGAGCGCGCTGCGAGATTTATACGCACAGCATAACCAGCGTCCGGGCGGCTGGGGCGCGCCTGATTGGCGCACCGATCCCGTCAAAGCGAAGGACGGAATCGCGCAGCTCAAAACGCTCGCGCCGATCGCGGCCGAGCTGAAGATCGATTCGTGCGCAACCTGGCTTCTGCCGTCGTCCGATCTGCCGCTGATGGAAAACTGGAAGTTCCATGTCGAACGCTTGCGGCCCGTCGCGCAGGTGCTGGCGGACAGTGGATTGCGCTTCGGGCTGGAATTCGTCGCGCCGTATCACGCCCGCCGCGGCAAAAAGCACGAATTTATCTTCACCGCCGGCCAGATGCTTGAGCTGGCGAACGACATCGGGCCGAACGTCGGGCTGCTGGTCGATAGTTTCCATCTCTATTCGTCGGGCGATGCAATGGACAGCATCCGACAGATTCCGAAAGAAAGAATCGTGCTTGTGCATCTGAACGATGCGCCGAATATTCCGCTCCCGCAGCTTCAGGACGGAGCCAGGCTGCTGCCCGGCGACGGTGTGATCGACCTGAAGAAATTCCTCGCCACGCTCCGCGCGATCGGCTACGACGGGCCGGCGTCGGTTGAAGTATTCAGCGATGCCTTGAAGAAAATGCCGCCCGCTGAGTCTGCCCGCAAGGCCGGAATCGCCACCAACAATGTTTTCAAATCCGCAGGGTTCTGAATGAAATCATGCATCATCGTTTGCCTGCTTGCACTCGCCGCCGTCGGTCTCGTTGGGTGCGCACAGCCGGAGTACAACCCGACGCCACCAAAATTGGAAAGCGAATCGCTCAGCGACATCATCCAGCTCACCGATGGTTTCGAGCGCGCCGGCGAAGCGTACTTCTCGCGGGATATGAACTGGATCATCTTCCAGGCCTTCCCCAAAGGCGAAGATCAATATCAGATGTTCGTCGCGCCGCTGATACATGACACGGTGGATCGATCGCCTGGACTGGGCAAGGTGCGATACGCGACGCCGCTGCCGAACCTGAAGATTCCAGTTCCCAACGACATCGTTCGCGCCGGCGATCCGATCCGCATCACGCCGCCGAACTCGCGGAACACGTGCGGATATTTTTCGCCTGATGGAAATTCCATCATCTTCGGATCGACCGCCGGAAAAGATCATCCGGAAGAACCGAGCAGCGGCTACCAGCGCCAAGGCGGAACGTACCGCTGGTCGTTCCCCTCCGGCATGGAAATTTTCCGCGCTGACGGCTGGCGCCAAGCGATCGAAGCGGCGGAGCCGGGGAAGATCGTCGACCTTGCCAAGCATGCGGTCACGAACAACGCGGGATACGACGCCGAAGGCTCATACTCACCTGATGGCCGATGGATCGTGTTCACCAGCAAGTTGAACGATGACATGGAAATCTGCGCCATGCGCGCCGATGGCAGCGGCTTCGTCCAACTGACCAAAGAAAGAGGTTACGACGGCGGGCCGTTCTTCTCGCCGGATGGGAAGCGAATCGTCTACCGCAGCGATCGAAAAGGGAACGATCTGCTCCAGGTGTTCGTGGCGGACGTCGTGTACGACCACGTGGGCAACATCACCGGCATCCGCAACGAGCGCCAGCTCAACCACGACGGCAACGTGAACTGGGGCCCGTACTGGCACCCGGACGGCAAGCACATCATCTACGCAACGAGCTTGCACGGACATCATAATTACGAGCTGTATCTGATGCGTGACGACGGGAAACGCAAAACGCGAATTACGTTCAGCGATGGCGCTGACTTGTTGCCGACGTTTTCGCCCGATGGAAAACATCTGATGTGGACGAGTAAGCGGTCGAAGGACAAGACGACACAGGTGTTTCTGGCGAAGTTTAAGTTTCCTAAGGGATCGTAGGAAAAGACTTTGCCACGAAGGCACGAACAGAGGACACGAAGGGTCACGAAGAAAACAACTTTGTAATTTTTCTTCGCGAATCTTCGTGTCCTGCCTTCGTGCCTTCGTGGCTCGCATTTGATGTCCTTGTTTTCATTTACATAATCACCACCATGACGACTCAAACCAGAACTCTTGCAGAACGACTAGCCGATTACGCTTCAAAACTCACGTTTGAACAGTTGCCCAAAGAGGTGGTTCACGAAGTGAAACGCGTGAGCGTCGATGCGCTGGGTTGCGCGATCGGCGCGTGGAAGGAAGATCCGTGCGTAGCGATCCGCTCGGTCGCCGATCACTTTCATGCTGAAGCTGGATACGGCGCGACCGTGTGGGGGACGCGTCAATGCGCTCCGGCAGACTGGGCGGCGCTGCATAACGGAATCTGCGTTCGATATTTCGACTACAACGATACGTATCTCTCCAAAGAACCGGCCCATCCGAGCGACAACATTCCGGCTTGCTACGCGGCCGCGGAAAGCGTCAGCGCGCATGGGCGCGATCTGATCACCGCGATCGTGCTGGCGTACGAAGTGCAATGTCGATTCGCGGACGCGGTGAGCATTCGCGCCCGCGGCTGGGATCACGTGACATACGGCGCATTCTCCACCGCGCTGGGCGCGGCGAAGATCTTTAAGCTCGACAAAGCGAAAACGAAACACGCGCTCGGCATTGCCGGCGTGAATAGCGCTGCGCTGCGACAATCGCGCGTGGGCGAGTTATCCCACTGGAAGGGCACCGCGTTCGCCAACGCGGCGCGACATGGCGTCTATTCCGCGATGCTCGCCCGCGCCGGTGTGACCGGGCCGGCGCCAATTTTTGAAGGTGAGAAAGGTTTCGAGAAGCTCGTATCCGGCGAACCGATGCGGCCGAAGGCGCCGTTCGCGCCCGAGGCGATGGACGGCGTTGTGCCGCCGGATGGGTTCATGATTCGCAAGAGCTGCATCAAGTATTACCCGGCGGAGTATCACGCGCAGAGCGCGGTGGGACTGGCACTAAAGATGCGAAAGGGCATCAACATCGACGAGATCGACACTGTGCTCATCGAATCGCACAAGGCCGCCGTCGACATCATCGGCTCGGAGCCCGAGAAGTGGAAACCCGAAGCTCGCGAGACCGCCGATCACAGTCTGCCGTACATGGTTGCGGCCGCGCTGATGGATGGCGAACTGACCGATCGCCAGTTCGAGCCGTCGCGATTCAAAGATGCCAAGCTGCTCGCGCTGGTGCAGAAAGTTCAGGTTCGTGAGCTGAAGGAACTCAGTGACATGTACCCCGAGGCCGTCGGCAACATCATTCACATCCACCTCAAGGGCGGCAAAATCCTGACCGATCGCATGGATTACCCCAAGGGCCACGCGAAGAACCGGTTGAGCGATCAGGAGCTGGAAGGGAAATATCACGCGCTGGTCGATCCGATCATGGGAAAAGAAAAGGCGAACGCGATCGCAGCGTGGGTGTGGAAGTTGGATGAGCAGGCGGACCTTCGAGGATTGATGCCGTTGTTGGAAATGGAAAAGTAAAGAATGAACCACCAAGAGCACCAAGGACACCAAGAACTAAAACCGAAGTCTTGATTTGTTTTCTTGGTGATCTTGGTGCTCTTCGTGGTTCGCCTCTCCGATTTCATGACGCCAAAAGCCACACAACTTCGAGAGCTCATCTCCACCGGCTGCGTCGCGATGCCCGGGACGTTCAATGCGTACACCGCGCGTCTGATCGAATCGGCCGGGTTCGAAGCCGCTTACATCAGTGGCGCGGGATTGAGCAATGCGACGGCGGGGGTGCCGGATATTGGGTTGCTGTCGCTGGATGAAGTAGCGGCGCTGTGCGGGTACATCGCCGACGCCGTGAAGATTCCGGTGATCGCCGACGCCGATACGGGCTTCGGTGGCTCGGCGAACGTCGCCCGCACCGTGCAGAAGTTTGAGCAAATCGGCCTGGCGGGGTTGCACATCGAAGATCAGGTTTTCCCGAAACGCTGCGGCCATTTGACCGGAAAGGAAGTCGAGCCGGTTGAAGAAATGGTCGGGAAAGTGAGAACGGCAGTGCGCGCGCGGAAGGATCCGGATTTTCTGATCATCGCGCGAACCGATTCGCGCGCGGTCGAAGGCTTCGACCAGGCCGTCGATCGCGCCAAGGCGTACGTCGATGCCGGCGCGGATGCGATCTTTCCTGAGGCGATGCAGAGTGAAGGCGAATTTGCCGAGTTCGCCAGGCGCGTGAAAGCGCCGCTCTTGGCGAACATGACGGAATTCGGCAAAGGGCCATTGCTCACGGTCAAACAGCTCGAAGAAATGGGCTACGCGATGGCGATCTTCCCGCAGACGCTCTTCCGCGTCGGCTCGCGCGCGGCCATGGATTGCCTGAAAGATCTCAAAGAAAACGGCACGCAGAAGAACTGGCTCGATCGAATGCAACCGCGCGCCGAGTTGTATCAAACGCTCGACTACGATCCCGCGCAGGAAGACTGGCCGCTCGAGAAAAAATGATTGCAGCCACAAAGGCACGAAGACACAAAGAAATCACAGAGAAACGTGCTGTTCTTCTTCGTAATTGCTTGGTGCCTTCGTGCCTTCGTGGCTGCCTTTCTCTTGCTCCCCAAATTCGCAAGATTCGCGCTGCGTCCCTATAATCCGCCCTTCACCAAGGCAAAGGATTTCATCGATGGCCGCTCCGTCAACCGCTCCCGCTGAGAAACCCGCTTACAGTCCCGGTCTGGAGGGCGTGATCGCTGGTGAGTCGGCGATCTGCTCGCTCGATTCCGAAGCCGGCCTGCGTTATCGCGGCTACGATATCTACGATCTCGCCACGCAGGCGACGTTTCCCGAAATCGTCTACCTGCTCATCCACGGCGAGCTGCCCAACAAGCAACAACTCGAAGCATTTCAAAAGCAGATCGTGCCCGAACGGGCGCTGCCCGACGGCGTGCTTCAGATGCTCCGCCTGCTTCCGAAAAACACGCACCCGATGGATGCCCTGCGAACCGGCGTTTCGATGCTGGCGGGTTTTGATCCGGAGCTGAGCGACAACGCGCACGATACAAACGTCCGCAAGGCCTATCGCATCATCCCCAAGATGGCCAACATCACGTGCGCGTTTCAGCGACTGAGCGAAGGCCAGGAACCAATCGCGCCGCGGCCGGAGCTTGGCACGAGCGCGAATTTCCTGTGGATGCTCACTGGCAAAGAGCCGGAAGAATGGCGAGTGCGGGTGATGGATCACCTCTTCGCGCTGTACGCCGAGCACGATTACAACGCCTCGACGTTCGCCGCCCGCGTGACGGCTTCAACGTTGGCGGACATGTACTGCGCGATCACGTCCGCGATCGGCGCGCTCAAGGGCCCGCTGCATGGTGGGGCGAACGAAGAAGCGATGAAGATGTTCCTCGAAGTGAAGTCGCCCGAACGCGCCGAGCCGTGGGTGAAGGAACGCCTGGCGAAAAAAGAAAAAATCATGGGCTTCGGCCATCGCGTGTACAAGCACGGCGATTCGCGATCCAAGGTACTGCACAAGCTCGCCGCTGATATCGGTCAACGACTGAATCAGCCGCACTGGGTTCTGATCGGCGAGGCGCTTGAGAAGACGATGGAGAAGGAAAAGGGCCTGTTTTCGAATGCCGATCTGTACGCCGCGCCCGTGTTTTACATGCTGGGGATTCCGAGCGATTTGAATACGCCGATCTTCGCGTGCTCGCGAGCAAGCGGTTGGTGTGCGCATGTGATCGAACAGCACGATAAGAACCGATTGATCCGACCGAGAGGGATCTACATCGGATCACCCGCTCGCGCGTACAAGCCGCTTGCGCAGCGCTGAGTGCTGCCGCCTGCGGCGTCGCAGATCGGATCACTCACGCTTCCTGATCTGCGACGCCGCAAGCGGCGAATAGCGTGAACTTCTTGTAGTTCCTGGCGTCGATCGATCCACCGCGGCGCGACCACGGCACCTTCAACTCTGACGGCAGCATCCGTCTTTCCGCACACAATCTGAACACCGATTCTATCCCCGCGATCGTCGTGATCGTGCTGTTCTCGCGCTGAACGACCTGTCGAAACCGATCCGGAACTTCAACCACCGCAGTGCATGCCGACGCACAGTTCACCACTACCAGATGCGACCTGGCCATCGCCAAGGTCGCGACGATTTCATCCCCGCCGCGCGCCCAGTTGGCGAATTTCGTGAACATCGCGACGCGCAGGTCGGGCTCATCCGTTGTCGCACCCTCATCCGGCTCATTCGCGATCAATTCGCCCTTCGCGCGAAACGTAATCTCCGGATCGATCGTCTCCCGGCACGCGTGCGTCAGCAGCACGAGCAGCTCGGCATTGGTATCGGTTCGTACGCGCATTGCGCACGTGTCGTAATTCTCGATCGGATTGACCCGATACAACTCCGCCTCCACCGAAACCGGCTTGGCTGACGTTCGCTCGTCGGGGCCGACCAGGAACAGCGCGAGATTGATGTAGTGAGCGAGCGCGTTGTTGGCGGGGCCGTCGAGCACCCAGGCATTGTTGCGACGCAACTTTCCCGCCCAGGTGTTGCGGGAATAATACGCCGCATCGCGTGGCCAGCACGCGAGCACCGTCGCCTCGGTCGGTCGCGGGCCACGCAGCATCCGTCGCTTGCGCTCGATCGTCGCGGTGTCGTAGATGTGCTGAAATCCGATCGCCACCGCGACGCCCGCGCGATCTCGCGCGGCGATCATCGCGTCCAGATCGTCCACGCTTCCCGCCGCCGGTTTCTCACACAGGACGGCTTTGCCCACAGCGCATGCCCGCTCCGTGAACGGCCGATGCAGATCGATCGGCAGCGGCAGGCACACGCCTTCGATATTGCTCGTCAGTAGGTCGTGGTAATTGGAAAAGTATTGAACACCGCGACGCCTCAGTTGATCGATCCGCGCCGCGTGTGTCCTCTGATCCGGCTCACAGACGGCCGCCAGTTGAACTCTGGCGTCGTCGGGCGCGAATCGTGACGTCAGGATATCGCACAACGAACCAGCGTATCCCCCGAGCCCCGCTAGTCCATATCGAAAGAGCGGCAACGGAAACTTCCTTCAGTCAGATGTGTTAAGGCTCAGACGCCCAGCTCTCGCCGAAGGTTTCCGCCCAGCACGAGCGCGGCGTCGGCCTCGCTCAGGCCAAGTCTCTCGCGGATCGTCGTCAGACCCAGCATCGTCTCCTTCTCTTTGTTGTACGGAAAATCCAGGCCGAAAATCATCTGGTTCACGCCGATCTGCGCGATCAATTCGCGCAGGCGTTCTTCGCTGAGATACCAGAATCGATTCGTCTGCTGCGAGAAAATGCTCGCCAGCCCCGCGAACACGTTGCATTTGCCCGGCGCCCAGGGCGGTGGCACGTGATTGAACAGCACCGCCAGCGCCTCTTCGAAAAAGTGATATCCGCCGACGTGTTCCATGCTGAAGCGCAGCTTGGGAAAACTCCAGGCGACTTCATCAAACAGCAGCACGCGCGTGTCGCTCAGCCGGCTCTGATGCACGCCGCTGTGGAACGTGACAAACAAGCCATGTCGCTCGGCTGCGCCGTAAGCGCGCATGGCGATCGGATCGGTGATGCCAAAATCCTGCGCGTTCGGATGCAGTTTCAGCCCTTTCAATCCCAGCTCGGCCGCTTGTTGCACTTGGCTTTCGATATCGCTGTCGCGACGGAAGTCGATCGTGCCGAAGCCGTACAATCGGCCGGTGTGATGTTTCAGCTCAGTCGCCAACCACGTGTTGGGATCGATGCCGTTCTTATCGCATTGATGCGGAAACGGCGCGAAGCAGATCGCCTGCTCTATGTGGCAGGCGTCCAGCATTTGGAGCAACCGTTCGATCGTTCCGGCGGGGTTCATCGACGCCGGAAAGACGTGTGCGTGGTTCGCAAACACGCCTTTGCCCCCGCCCGTTCCTCGCGGCTCAGACATTTGGGTCATAGCATCCGCCCGCCACCATCGATCTTGATAAAGGATATCTACCCGCGTACAGCGTAACAAGAAGATCATCCTCAGCCGCCATCGCTACCGAAACTGCCCGGATCAGGGCTATCGCTGGCGCAGTTGTGCGTTCGAAGTGGGGCGCGTATAAAATTCCGCGAAGCAACCGATATGACAGCGAGCAGTACCCCGTCTTCACCCCATCAAGACTCGCCCGGCTCGACGCGAATAGCTTCTGCCGCCACGTCTGCGCGGCTGATGGTGCTGATGTTCACCGATGTGGTGGGCTCGGTCGACCTGAAGCATCGGATCGGCACCACTCAATACGCCGACGCGCTCTCGCGGCATGATGCGATCTTCAAGCAACTGATCGCCAACTGTCCCGGCGCCGACGTGCTTACCGACACCGGCGACGGATTCTTCGCGTGCTTCGCCAGCTCGAGCGACGCGGTGCGCGCAGCGCTGTTGTTTCAACAGCTTGTGCGTCGAGATGCGGATCCGCTGCGCGTGCGAATCGGGTTGCATGTAGGCGAGGTCACTCAAATGGGTGACGAGGGCGGCAAGCCAAAGGTCATCGGCCTCGCCGCGGATTTTGCGGCGCGGTTGAACAAGCTGGCAAATGGTGACCAGATCCTGCTCACGCGATTTCCGTTTAACGAAGCGCGACAGTTCATCCGCTCGCATCCGGAAATTGACGGCGCGGCGAGCACCTCGCTGCCGGAAATCCGCTGGATCGCGCACGGCGAGTATCTGTTTCGGGGCAGCGATGAACCGATGGAAGTGTTTGAAGTCGGCGCCGCCGGCTTCGCGCCGCTGGCTCCGCCGGCGGATAACGACGCCGCTCGCCGCGCGGTTCGGCCGGGTGATGAAGTCACGCTCGGCTGGCGTCCTGCAACCGGCATGGAGATGCGCAACCGCCCGCTGTGGGTGATTCGCGAAAAGCTCGGCGAAGGCGGATTTGGTGAAGTCTGGCTGGCGGAGCACGCCAAAACGCGCACGCGGCGGGTGTTCAAGTTCTGCTTCGATCCACAGCGCGTGCCGGCGCTGAAGCGCGAAGTCGTCCTGTTCCGTCTGATGAAAGACGCGCTGGGCGATCGGCGCGACATCGCGCGCGTCACCGATTATCAATTCGACGAGAACCCGTACTTCATCGAATACGAATACATCGGCGCCGGCAGCCTGCCGCAGTGGGCCGACACGCATGGCGGGATCGCGAAGATCCCGCTCGAAGTGCGCATTCGGCTCGTCGCGCAGGTGGCCGAAGCGCTCGGCGCGGCGCACTCTGTTGGTGTGATTCACAAGGACGTCAAGCCTAGCAACATTCTCATCGCGCGTGATAGCGACGATGCGAAGAGTCTGGTCGATATTCACCCGGTCCTGATCGACTTCGGCATCGGCATGCTGACCGACCGCTCCCAATTGCAGCGGCACGACATCACCGAATTCAACTTCACGCATTCGGACATCGCCGACAACGACTCAAGCCGCACCGGTACGCGAATGTACGCGCCGCCGGAGTCGCTGATCGATCGGCCGCACACCGTGCAGGGCGATGTTTATGCGCTGGGCGTGCTGCTGTATCAGATGGTGATCGCCGACCTGGCCCGGCCGCTGGCGCCGGGGTGGGAACGGGATGTCACCGACGAAGTACTTCGCGAAGACATCGCCGCGTGCGTGCAGGGCGATCCGACTCGGCGATTGTCGAACGGAATCGAAATCGCCAAGCGTCTCGAAACGATCCCGCAGCGCCGGGCAGCGCGCGAGGAAGCACAACGCGCGCAGCGGGCACAGGCCCGTCGCAAACAACTGACGGCCTGGCTCGCGACCGCGCTGGGCATCGCGGTGATTGGCGGGGCGGTGCTGTTCTTGGCGCTGCGCGAGCGCATGCGGCGCGTCGATGCCGAGCGGCAGGCACGGACCGAAGCCGAGGCCGCGCGCGATCGCATCACTGCCGAAGCGGAAAAGGCCAATGCCGTCACCGCGTTTCTTCGCGACATGATCACCTCGGTCGACCCGGCCAAGGCGAACAAGCGCGACATCACCGTGCGCGAGATGCTCGACGTCGCGGCGGCGAAGATCGACGAGAAATCGTTCCCGTCGCCGGAAGTCGAGGCGTCGGTTCGTCAGGCGATCGGTCGCACGTACCTGACGATGAAAATTCTCAAGCCCGCGCAGGAGCAGATCAGCAAGGCAGTCGAGATAGCGCAGCGTGTTCGGCCAGATGATCGCGCGACGCTTCAATGGCAAAGCGATCTGACCGCGCTCTATTTGTACAGTGCCGAATATGCCAAGGGTGAGCAGGTCGCGCTCGATCTGCTCGAGCGGCGACGCAAGCTTCTCGGCCCCGATGATCCGGACACGGCGGACACGCTTTACAACCTGCAACTGCTTGCCGGAGAGCAGCGCAAGTTCGACGACGCGCAAAAGTACGGCCGCGACGCGCTGGCGATTCGCGAGAAACGATTCGGACCTGATTCGCTCAAGGTCGCAGACAGTTTGCAGTACCTGGGCCTGTACACCGGGCAGGCAGGAAAGCTGGATGAAGCGATCAAGCTGCTCACGCGATCGCTCGAGCTTCGCCAGAAGCTGCTGCCGGCGAATCATTTCGAGATCGGCAACGCGCTGAGCAACCTCGGCCTGATGCATTTGCAAAAAGGTGAGCACCCGCAAGCCGAAGCGAGACTGAAAGCGGCGCTGGCGAACTTCGAGGTGTCGCTCGATCCGACCCATTCGAACGTCGCGACGGTGCTGTCGAACCTGTCAGGCATCTACTTGCAGCAGGAAGATTACAAGTCCGCCCTGCCCTACGCGAAGCGGGCGCTGGAGATTCAGGAAAGAGTCCTCCCATCGGATCATCCGAACCTCGCGATCGCGCTGCACGGTGTGGGGCTGATCTACTACTCGAACAACGATTGGGACAACGCAATCGCGACGATGAAGCGATCATACGAGATTATGCGCAATCGTTTCGGCGACGAGAACGCGTACACGCTTCAGCCGAAGCTCGTGCTCGCGTCGATTTATCGGGATATGAAGCGGTTCGATGACGCTGAACCGATGTTGCGCGAGATCGTCGAAGGCAGCCACAAGATCGAGAATTCGGAAATTCTTTCCCGATCGCAGTTCTCACTGGCAGCCGTGCTTTACGAACAGGCGAAGTATGACCGGGCCGAGACGGAAGCGCTCGGCGCGATAGAGACAGCCAGGCAGTTGCCCAATCCGTTATCGCAACGGAAGGTGACGGGCGAATCGCTTGGGTTGCTGGTCGAGGTCTACAAGAAGCAGAACAAGCCCGGTAAGGCCGCGGAATTCGAAGCGCGCTACACCGCCGCGACACAACCGTCCAGTGCACCAGCAACCACTCCCTCACGCTGAGAATGGATTCGTGTAGCCCCGCCGCTTGCGGCGGGTTGACCCGCCGCAAGCGCCGGGGCTACACGGAGAGTGATCACACCGACGAAAATGCTACCTTCCGCTGTTATCATTCCCGGCGATCCATGTCCACGCCGGGCGCATCCATTTCCGCGGAACATTTTAAGCAGATTCTCGATGTCTCGCGCATGCTCGCGGTGACGACGCAGCTTGATGCGCTGCTGACGCGCATCGCCGAAGCCGCGACGACGCTGCTGAACTGCGAGCGGGCCAGCATCTTCCTTCACGATCCGAAGACGGATGAGCTGTGCACGAAAGTCGCGCTGCTGTCGGCGGAGATTCGCGTGCCAAGCCACGCGGGCATTGTCGGCACCGTGTTCAAGAGCAACAGCGTGCTGCATGTGCCGCGGCCATATGATGATCCGCGCTTCAACAAGGAGCCTGATCGGCGAAGCGGGTTCGTCACGCGAAATCTGCTCACCGCGCCGATGGTCGATCTGAGTCGCAACGCGATCGGCGTGATCCAGGCGGTGAACAATCGATCCGCCGATGGCTTCGCGCCCGAGCACGAAGCGATGATCCAACTATTGGCCGACCAGGCGGGCGTGGCGATTCAGCGCTATCGCCTGCAAGCGGCGGCGGATGAAGTGAAAGATCTTCAACGCGAGATGAAACTTGCGCGACAAGTGCAGCAGGCGCTGATCCCGAAGAGCGCGCCCGAGATTCCGGGACTCACCGCGGTCGGTTGGACCAAGGCCGCGGATGAAACGGGTGGCGATTGCTTCGATCTCTGGAAAACCTCCGATGGTCGCCTTGGTGTGTTGGTCGCGGACGCGACCGGCCATGGACTGGCCCCGGCGCTGGTCGTCTCGCAGACGCGCACGCTCGTGCGCGGCGTGTGTGATTTGCAGCCCGATCCGTTCGACTTGCTCGCCTGCGCCAACGCGCGATTAGCCGAAGACCTTCGCCCCGGCTCGTTCGTCACGGCGTTCCTGGCGTTCATCTCGCCCGATGGAACGATGCACTGGTCCAGCGCAGGCCACGGCCCGCTGCTGGTTCGCGAATCGCACGACGCCGATTTCCGCGAGCTTGAACCGCCCGCGCCGCCCCTGGGTGTCGACAGCGAATTCCATGGCGATCGCGCCGAACCCGTCCATTTCCAGACCGGCGGATTGCTCGCCGCGATCAGTGACGGCGTGTTCGAATCGCGCAGCCCGACCGATGAAATTCTCGATCCGCCACGCGTTATCGAAACGCTCAATCGTTTGCGCGCCG
>JACMJD010000599.1 GCA_014380825.1 Phycisphaerae bacterium
AGATCGAACGCGGCGTCTTCGAGCTGAATGGTGGCGTTGCGAACGGTCTCGGCCGGGGCTTTGACGTTCTGATCCAGCAGCGCCAGTTCGCCCAGCACGCCCGCCATCATCTTCAAGCGCTCGAGTACGGACGCATCGGCCTCGTACAGCGCGGAGTGGACCGCGGAAGCCTCTTTCTTCAGCTTTTCGAGATTCTGCAACACCGTCGCGCGGGCTCTAAGTTCTTCATACTCATCGGGATCGGCTTCTGCGGTATCGATCTCGTCGGCCTGGAAGCGATAGAGGTCGAGTTGCTGCTGACGAAGCGTGCGATTGGTCTGCAAATCCGCCAGCACTTTTCGTGCATCTTGCAGGCGCGAGTAGACGTCGTGGTATCGCGCGCGCAGCTCGGAAAGCCCGCCAAAATGGTCGAGCACCTCGAGCTGGTTTGACGGCCGAAGGAGATACTGATGTTCGTGCTGGCCGTGTACGTCGACCAGATGCTCGGCCACGTCTTTGAGCATCGTGAGCGTGATCGGATTGGCGTTCAGACTGACGCTGGTGCGGCCGGAGGCGTAGAGCCGGCGCGTCAGCAGAATCTCGCCGCCGTGCGCGCTGACGTCGGTGTCGGTGACGCGGTCGAGGATTTTCAGCAGGGCCGGATTGGTGACCTCGAACACGCCGCTCACCCGGCCTTCGTCCGCGCCGCGCCGCAACATCTCTCCGGGCGATCGCATGCCCAGCAGAACTTCGATCGCGCCGATAACAAGCGATTTCCCCGCGCCGGTGGCGCCGGTGAAACAGTTCAGTCCTGCGCGCAGCTCGATCCGCGCATCGGAAATCACGGCCAGATTCGAAATATGAAGTTCGCGGAGCAAAACGATCAGCTCACTTTGGACCCCGGACCCGCCACGTCGCTCGGCGCGACGAGGATGACTTTTCCAGTCGCCGCGTCATGCGCGGCCAGCAGCATGCCGTAGCTGGTTTCGCCCTTGATCACCTCGCGCGGCGCGAGGTTGGCGATGACCACGATCTGCCGGCCGACGAGTTGCTCGGGGGCGTAATGTTCTTTGATTCCCGCCAAGATCTGCCGGCGTTCGTTATTGCCCAGATCGATCTGTAGTCGCAAGAGCTTCTTCGATTTCTCGATGGCGGCCGCTTCGACGATCGTCGCGACGCGCAGCGCGAGCTTGGCGAAGTCGTCGTACGTGATCGTCGCTGGGATTGGCGCCGGCGCTGCTGCGGGTTGTTGCGCTGCCGGTGCCGCTTGCTGCTGCTGAGATTCCATCGCGGTACTTTAAGCACTGTCTGCCTAAATTTCCAAACAACGCGCGGCATGGACGACAATTGGGCGCGGTTGTCGCAGCGCGCAGTTTTTAGTGCGCAAATTCGCCTTATTTCATGGCCTTTTTCGCTGCTGGCACGCACTTCGCATTAGGCATAGCAACAAAGGAGAACTGTTATGCGTAATCGAATGACCTCGTTGTTCCTGTCGGCGATGCTGGTTGCCCCGGCCACGCTGTTCGTTGTTGGGTGCGACCGCGAAGTCGCCCACGAAGAGACGACCGTAAAGCGAGCCGACGGAACCGGCACGCATCAAGAGACCACCGTGAAAGAAAAATCTGACGGCACCGTCGTCAAGGAAACGGAAAAGAAGGTCGACAACACCCCGAGCAATCCGCGTTAAGCGGCCGGTTTGTTTCGGCCTTTAGGCTTGAGGATCAACCGCGGGTCGAACAGCGCGCACACGCTGATCGATTCGCGGTTGCCCTTTTTCAGCGACGAACCAATCCGTAGCGGAAAATGGTATAAAGAATTTTGTAGCCCGCGCGGAGCGATCCGCTGACCGTGCCCGTGATCTTGCTCATGCCGATGCGTGGCCGATAGTCGACTGACACTTCGACGATGCGCAGTTTCTGGCGCGCCGCTTTGATCTGCATTTCCACGGTCCAACCGAAGTTCGTGTCGCGCATGCGCAGCGCGCGGAGCGCTTCCCATGAGATCGCACGGAATGGTCCAAGGTCCGTGTAGCGCTGGCGAAAAAAGATTCGTATCAGAAAACAGGCCAGCTTGTTCCCGAACATCGCCTGCGGCAGCATCGCGCCTGCGGGTTGCGGTTTGAGCATGCGCGAGCCGATGACCAAGTCCGCTTCGCCCCGCGCGATCGGATCGACGAGCAGCGGAAGTTGTTCAGGGTGATCTGAATAGTCCGCATCGACAAACACCACAATTTGCGGCTGATCATCCGGATTCAATTCCTCGAGACACGCCAAACCCGCCAGACACGCCGAGCCGTAGCCCTGTTGCTTCGCTGAGACGACGGTCGCACCGAACTTTCGCGCCACGTCCGCCGTGTAATCGGTGGAATTGTTGTCGGCGACGATCACGCGATCCGCGCGCACCCATTCTTTCGGGAGATCATCGATCACCCGTCCGATCGAGCCTTCCTCATTCCAAGCCGGGATCACCACCGCGATGCGCGGCCTGATGACCGGTCCATTCGCGCGGCCAGTCTCACCGATCGATCGTTGAACGTTCGGCATGTTCGTCTCCGGACGCATTGTAACGCCCGCGAGTTTGCATTATTTACCATGAACATGTCGCTGTATCCCCTGAAATTCAAGCCGCGCTTCGTCGAGAAAATCTGGGGCGGGCGAAAGCTCGAAACGATTGTCGGTAAAAAGCTTCCCTCGGACAAACCGTTCGGCGAGAGCTGGGAGCTGTACGATTTCCCGCCCGGCGTGGTGGAGAATTCGAAAGACTGGGTGAGCGCCGCCGTCGCCAACGGTCCGCTGGCAGGCAAGACGCTGCACGAGCTCGTCCTTGAGTATGGTGAAGCTCTACACGGCGATGTTCGACTCGTCGGCGAACATGGTCAGTTTCCCATCCTCATCAAATTCCTCGACGCGCGCGAAGATCTGAGCGTGCAGGTCCATCCGCCCGCGGAATATGCCGACACGCATCCTGGCGCGCATCTGAAAACCGAAGCCTGGTACGTGATGCAGCACGAGCCGCAATCCCGGATTCTCAAGGGCTTGGTGCCCGGCGTGTCCCGCGAACAGTTTGAAGCGGAGATCGACGCGGGTACGGTCGATCGGTTGATCAAATCGATCACGGTGAAAGAAGGCGATTGCCATTTCCTCCCCAGCGGCACGGTTCACGCACTGGGCGCCGGAATCCTGGCGGCCGAGGTGCAGACGCCGAGCGACACCACCTTCCGCGTGTTCGACTTCAATCGCCTGGAAAACGGCAAGCCGCGCAAGCTGCACGTCGACGAAGCGCTCGAGTGCATCGACTTCAGCGGCCGACCCGAAGAAAAACAGCCGCGCTCGCACGTGGCGGGTTACTTCACCACCGTCACGCGACTGGTGAAATGCCCGTTCTTCCAGATCGAAAAAGTCCGCATGACCGAAGGCGTCGAAGAACCGGTGCCGTACGATGAGCCCGTCGTCTGGATGATGCTGTCCGGCGAAGCGACAGTACGCGTCGATGGCATCAAAGAGCCAACCACAATCCGCCGCGGTGAAACCGTGCTGCTTCCCGCGCAGATGAAGAACCCGATCATCAAGACCACACAAGATTGCCAGTGGCTGGAAGTCACGTTTCCCACAGGTTGATGCGGTATTCGCCCGTTCCTTGAGCAATCGGTTTATTCGGCTATACTTCTCCGTCCTGAAAGAGCCGGGCAGACAATGGGTTTGCCTCGCGCTGGTTGTTTCGAAAGGACGAACGTTCAATGATTAAGGTCAAGAGCCGCGGCACCGAGAGCGCCGAGCAGATGCTTCGACGGTTCAAGAAGCTCTGCGAAAAAGAAGGCCTCACGAAGGACATCAAGCGCGTGGCCTACTACGAAAAGCCCAGCGAAAAGCGCCGTCGCCGTCAGCGCAAGGGCGGACCGCGCGTCGGAACTGGAATGGGCGGTGGTGGCGGCGGCTCGCGACGATAGTCAACAACATTGCGATTGACGATTGCGGATTGTGGATTGGAAGAGACGCAGCCGCAGATTTTTTCAATCCGCATTCACGCAATCCTCCCATGGCCCTCAACGACGCCGCAATCCATACGGAAAACCTTTCGAAGACCTACAACGACTTCTGGGGTAGGCCCAAGGTTCGTGCGCTGGACGATCTGAACCTGACGATCAACCGCGGCGAAGTGTTCGGCCTGCTCGGTCCGAACGGCTCGGGTAAATCGACGACGATCAAATTGCTGCTCGGCCTGATCTTCCCCGATCGCGGCGGCAAAGCGTCGGTGCTCGGTCATGCGGCCGGTGACACGCAGATCAACGAGAAGATCGGCTTCCTCCCCGAAGAATCGTATCTCTACCGATTCCTGAACGGCGAAGAGACGCTGAAGTTTTATGGCCGGCTGTTCAAGATCCCGTCGAAGGAACTCAAGCGCCGCGTGCCGGCGCTGCTCGATACGGTTGGCCTGGATGAGAAATCGCGCAAGC